>DATAIE010000304.1:0-5213 GCA_036262875.1 Verrucomicrobiales bacterium | reverse complement strand
CCCACACAGGGAAACTCCGGACGTCCCCCTGCCGCTTCCCTGCCCTGCTCCGCGGCGGTAACGATCTTTCCAATCGTCCTTCCGCGCAGACCGCTGGTCCCAAAAGCCAGCTTTTTGAAGAACCGGTCATTCAATTCCGTCCACTGGCCGCCCGTGACCAGTTCCTCCACACTCGAATGGACCACCGGGTCTGAACTGCCGCCGGTCAGTTCCAGAATGTTAGCGCGGCTGGAATCGAGGAGTTTGCCGCTGTCGACGGCGGCGGAAAGGGTCTTGGCAAGGGTTTCTGGCGGGATCATGGAAAAAGGGGATACTTGAAGTGTGAAAGCCGCGGGTTCAATCACAGAACCAAGGGAATGATCCATGCATTTTGCCGGGCGGCGGGGTGTGCGAAGCCCGGCTTGATACGGCACGCAAACAGCGGGAGGATGCCTCTGTGAAATACCGAATGATCCTTCCCCTCATCGTTCTGTTCCTCCCGGGATGCGATAAGCCCGAAGAGAAACGTCCCACTGTCAGCCCGCAGACCAAGCCCGCAGACCGGCTCAAGCCGGTGGGCACTGAGGCTTCCGGCGAGCGCCGGAACACGGTGCCCCCGGAAACCGGCAGCCCCCCCGGGCCGAAGCCGCCCCCTCCGCCAACGGCCCAGGAGGTGGAGGAGTTTGAGAAAGCCGTGGAGACCCTGACGCAAAAAGCAAAACCATTGCTCGAAAAAACCTCCGCTGCGGCAACGCTGGACACGGCAACACTCCACCTTGAGTGCAATCAACTCATGGCGAGGCGCTCGAGGATACTCGTCGCCCTGGATCCTTCTCAAAAGGCTGATTTTGCAAAGAAATCATTCGCAGTGATGAAGGTGAAAAATGCGCTTCTGGAGCTGGAAAACCAAAAGAATCCGCCTCCCAGCGACATCCCGGGGCTGGACGGTGCCGCGCCGCCTTCCCCGGCTCCGGATGCACCACCACCTGCTCCGGATGCCGCGCCCGCTCCGCCTCAGCAATAGCATCGCAGCCCTCGAATCCGCCCGTTCAATGATTGAACAGGAACGCGGGATTGTTGATCAGCGCCCACGCGAGGTCTTGAGCGGCGGTCAGGCGCTTGTTCTGCAACTGTGAGCGGCTCAGTTCCACATCCCGGCGGAGGGAGGCGAGAACGGGATCGACCGGGACGGGGGTTTCCGCTTTGGCGAGTTTCTTTTTCAGTGCCTCCGTCTGAGGGTCGGGCGGCAGCGGCTTGTTCGCTTCCGCGACCGCCGCCTGTTTGGCCAGCAGGCCGGTATCCGTCGAACGCAGGTGGTCGATCAGCGCTTTGGTTTGCGCAGGAGTACGTTTGTCAGGATGCACCGCAAGGATTTCGATGAGAGGCGCGGGCAGGCCGAAATTGACCGGTGCGGGGGAACCGGTGAGCGCCAGCCGGAAACGTCCCAGGAGGTGTTTGCCGTCCGTGTATTGCTGTTTGATCACGATCTTCACAATGCCGCCCTGAGCGCCGGCGTTTACGGGCTCTTTGCAACGGAGCACGGCGGTCTGCGGCTTGCCCTGGCCTTCGGGGTAGATGGCCCAGCCGTCCGGCTCCCCGCCCGCCTTGCCGTTGATGGCTTTCTTGATGTCGTAGTCGCCCTGGTTATAAGTGGCGACGGCGTCATTGAAGGCGATCTTCTCCGGCTGCCCGCCGGCGGGAGTGAGCGTGGCTTCGATCTCGCTTACCACAAAATTGCCGCCGCCGCTCCGGCCCGGTCCATTGGCGGGAATGCGGGAATCCGTCAGCGCTTCGAGGCGCAAACCGGTGATGACAGAAAGGCTCGTCTTCGCCGTGATGGTGTAATCCTGTTTCCCCTCCGCTCCGAGGGCGAGGATCGAAAGGTCCGGCTGCTTCTCCAGCTTGTTGGATTTTTTGGTGCTGACTGTCTCCGAGGGATCGAGAATCACCCACGCGGATTGCCCCGTCGCCTGCTTTGCCTCCCACTCCGGAAGACGGGAACTCAGGGCCGCCTCAGCCTCCGTGAGGCTCTTCTGCGCCGCCGCGATTTTCTCCTGCCGCTGCTTTTCGGCGGCGGCCCGGCGGGGAGCGAGTTCCGCCTCATACGTCACCTGCTCCGCCTTCACCGCTGCAATCGCCGCCTGCCGGTCTTTTTCCTGCTGCTCCATTTGCGGGCGCAGTTTTTCCTCCTCGGCATTGCGGGCCGCCGTCAGCTTTGAATGCTCGCCCTCCATTTCGGCCATGGTGGCTGCGGCGGTGCGGTTCTCTTCATCGGATGGCGGGCGGCTCAGGACGCGCATGAAAATCTCGCGCACCAGTTCGCCGTCGTCCTTGAAGGTCTCGACGAGCTTTGCCAGCGCATTCCCGGGAGCAGAGACAGCATCGCCCACCGTCGGTCCGGAAATGAGGGCCATGATGGGGCCCAGTTGGAGATCACTGTGGCGCTCGCACTCACAGGCGCTCTCACGCGCCGGTTTGCCGAGGTTGTTCAGGAAGCCGTCCGGCGTTGCTGACTGGCTGTCCGCCAACTGGGAGGCCCTGACGTTTCCTGGCAGAATGGACTTCGCCCCGGTCACGGCAAAGATGGCATCATAGAGCACCTCCGCCGGAAGACGCCGGGCGATGGCGTGGCTGTAGTTGATATTGTCATCCTCATTCCAGCGGTTCGTCCGGAGTGAGAGTTGATAGGCGCGGCTCCGGCAGATCGTCCGGATGAGGTGCCGGGAATCGAATCCGTGAGAGATGAATTCCTGCGTCAGCCATTTCAGCAGTTCCGGATTGCTCGGCGGATTGCCCGCGCGGATGTCGTCCAGCGGCTCGATGATTCCCACGCCGGTGAGATAGCCCCACAGACGGTTTGCATAACTGGACGCAAAGTACTGGTTGTCCGGACTGGTGATCCATTCCGCCAGTTCGTCGCGACGGGTCGCCTTTTCCTTCTTCTCGTGCTTTGCCGGATAGGGGAATTGAGGCGGCGTGACCTTGCCGGTGCGCTCGTGTTTGACCTCGCCCTCGGGTTTGTTCAGCACCAGTTCATACAACGGCTTCGCACCCTCCACATCCGTGCCGCCGATGCGCCGGTCCCCGCTCGCGGGATCGCGCTCCAGCTTCGTCTGAGCGAACCAAGCGGACATCTGATAATACTGATCCTGCGTCCAGCGCTCGAACGGATGGTCGTGGCACTTGTTGCAGTTGAAGCGGGTGGCGAGGAAAAGATGGGTCGTGTTTTCCATCGTCTCCGTAGGTTCGCGGAGCACCTTAAAATAACCGGCGGCAGGCACCTCCTTATTTGAGCCGGAAGCCGTGAGGATACTGCGCACGAATTTGTCGTAGGGCACATTTTCCTTCACCTGCACACGCACCCAGTCGCGCAGGAGCTTTGCGCCTTCACCGCCAAGGAATTTGCTGTTCACCTGCAGAAGATCGCACCACTTGTTCGTCCAGTGATCGTTGAATTCCTCGGAGGCGATCAGCTTGTCGATCAGGTCCTCCCGTTTCCAGCGTGAGTCGCGTGTGTCCTCCAGGAATGTCCGGACGGCCTCCGGTGACGGCGGCAGGCCGGTGAGATCGAGATAGAGGCGGCGGATGAATTCCAGATCCGTGCAAAGGCCGGACTGCAGGGTCTTCATGCGCCGCAGCTTGGACGCGATCAGTTCATCGATGGGGCTGTTGGCGGGAGGCTGCTCCCAGGCAAATCCCGACCGGTCGCCCATCACCGTCAGCACCGTCGAGGCGTAGGCGCCTTCGTAGCGCGCCAGCACCGGAGCCTCCCCGCGCCGGGCGGCGGAGAGCAGTCCCGTGCGGTCATGTTTCGCCACGTCAGCATTCCCGCTCTCGATGTAAGATTCAGCAGTCACGTCGCGCCTCAGGCCGTCGGCATACGTGGCCAGCACGCGAAACTGCTGCCGCGCCCCGATCTTCTGCACCACCGGATTCGACGGGCTGAGCTCGATCTTCGTCACGCGCGGCGTTTCCGTGTTCAGCTTCATGCCCGCCGCGATCCATGCGCGCAGGATATTGTAATATTTGTCGCCGGGCTTCATCACCTGCCCGCCTTCATGCGGCACGCCCGCGGTGCCCTTGAGCAGCATGAGCGACTCATCCGCACTGGCCACATTCGTGCGACGGCCCTTCACGTCGTCCGTGAACGCCCGGATATCGAAAATGGGATCATACCCCCGCAGGCTGAGCTTGAACCCCGCCTTTCCCTCCTTTGCCCCGTGGCAGGTGCCCGCATTGCAGCCGATGCGCGAGATGACCGGCGTCACATCCCGGATGTAATCCGGCACAAACTCTGCCGTCGCCCCGCTGACCGTCACCGGCATCTCCACCGAGACCGTTCCCAGGGTGCCGTGCAGCTTCCCGGTGCCGTCCTTCTTGGCCGTCAAAACGCCCGCCGGGGAAATCTCCACTCCCTCCGCCTTCCACTGCACCGCGCGGGTGGCATCCGCCACCGTGCCGTCCTTCATCGTCGCCGTCACGAGCACCTGCAAATACGCCGTGGGCCCGTTCAGCTTCAGTTCCGCGGGCTCCAGTTTCAGCGCCGTCACTTCCCCCGCCACCGGCAATACCTCCGGAGCCTCCACGGCAGGTGCCATCGGTTCCGCCGCCGAAAGGGAGGCAGAGATCGACACAGCAGCGGCAAGGGACAGGAGCGTGGTCTTCATAGGGAACATTAAACGTATTACGTGCCACGGTCTTCCCGCTTTCTCCCCTTCCCGGCAAATCCGCAATTCCGTCCGGCCCGGGATGCGTGACCGCCGCAGGCGCGAAGGGGAATCGGAGAGGCGGAATTGAAACGCCACGGGAAGCGCCATGGAGTGCTCCTCCGCGTGGCCGTTTCAAAGTCACCCGGGGGGAGCAATCAATCCATCCACCCAATACCTATGGTTTTGGGTGGATGGATTGATTGCCTCGAAGCCGTAACCTCTGCTTTTTGTGTTCCAGGGACACATCAGGAGACGAACTCGCGAGCCTCAGATCGTGTCCGCCGTTCCTTTCGGAGATGGTGGCAATCGTTCGACCAGCAGGGTATCAAAAACCGCCACCAACCAAACGCCATAGGAGGACTCCAGGAGAAAGACCAGTGCGTCTCTGTAAGCGGAAGAATCCTCCAACTTTAGCTTCTCTCTCCTCTGCGGTGTCAATTCTGAGTATTTAAATAAATACAGATCGCAGACGATATTTCCTTCCATGTAATGGATGGCGGAAAGGAACACGACCCCTTTCAGGTG
>DATAIE010000303.1:0-4948 GCA_036262875.1 Verrucomicrobiales bacterium | reverse complement strand
CCAGAGTGAGGAATTCTTTTCGAGTCATCGGGAGGAGGGAGGAGGGAGGAGGGGGGGTTGTCAGACTTCTACACGCACACGCCGCCGGGAAAAGAGCAGGCATCGAAAGCCGTATTCGTGGTGATTGTGCGCCCCTGGGCGGCGTGTATAACCAGAGCGCCCCCCGGCCCGCAGTTCCTTCACTTTTATGAAATCCCTCCGCTTTCTCGTTCCCGCCTCCTGCCTCGCAGCCGTCGCCACCCTCTGCTTCGGTCAGCACGATGACAAGAAGTTCGCCGTCTCCGCCGACAAGGTGGAGAAGATCAAAGCCGCGCTTCCCGCCGCCACTCCGGTGCCGGTGAAGAAGAAACACGAAGTCCTCGTCTTTTCCAAAACCACCACCTTCCGTCACCCCTCCATTCCCGTGGGCGTCGAATGCATGAAGCAACTCGGCGCAAAGACCGGCCTCTTCAACGTGACCCACACCGAAGACGAATCCGCATTCGCCGCCGACAACCTAAAGAAGTTCGATGCCATCATCATGCTGAACACCACCGGCAAGATCTTCGAAAAAGCCGCAGCGGGTGAGGACGTGCTCAAACAAAATCTCCTCAACTTCGTCGCGAACGGCGGCGGCCTCGTGGGCATCCACTCGGCGACCGATACCTACAATGACTGGAAGCCCTACAACGACCTCATGGGCGGCTCTTTTGAAAGCCATCCCTGGGGTGCCGGTGAAACCGTGCGGGTGAAAAATCTGGACCCGCAGCATCCCCTGAATGCCGCCTTCAAAAATGACGGGCTCACCGTGAAGGATGAGATCTATAAATTCCGCCCCAAAACCGCGCAGCCGACCGAACGCCACATGCTCCTCGCGCTGGATCCCAACGGCACGGACATGAAAAAGGACGACGGCAACAAGGACGGCGAGCCGGACCGCAGCTTCTATCCCATCGCCTGGCTCTCCACCCACGGCAAAGGCAAGACCTTCTACTGCTCCCTGGGGCACAATGACGAAATCTACTGGAATCCCGTCGTAGTGCAGCACTATCTCGCCGGCATCCAGTATGCCCTCGGCGAGCTCCCCGCAGACGCTACGCCAAAAGCCGTGGCCATGCTCCTGAACAACGGGCGCATCATCGCCGGGAATCAATAAAGCGATAACGCCGGGTGAGTCCCTGGGGAGAACAGGCGTCCCGCCTGTCCCGTCGGGCGTCCCGCCGGATGCCATTGCCTCCCTCTCTCACCGGCTTCAGGGAGGTGACACCGGAGCAGGCACAGGGGGCGGTTCCGGAGCCCCTGGAACCTTCACGCCCTGCAGCCGCAGTTTCTCCGCTTCCCGCTGCTTCTTGACGAGTTCGATACACTCCCGCAGACGCCTCTCGATTTCGTTCCGTTTCTTTTCGCCGATCTTGTGACGGTGGGCGGCGACAGTGTAATGCTCAATGGCCTCCTGGTAACGCTCCGTAGTGCGGAGGTGGTCGGCATACCACCAGTGAATCAACCGCGAGCCGTCGCCCCACTGGAGCGCGATCTGGAACCACTCCTCCGCCTCTTCATACCGCCGCAGCGCATCCAGCGTGCGGGCGATATTGGCGCAGAAATTCGGATTTTGCGGATAGAGGCGGCTGGCCATTTTGAACCGCTCGATCGACTTCTTGAGAAACACTTCCCGCAGCGGCGGCATCAGTTCGGCGGAGCCCTGTTCAGCAAGCCCCCAGTAATTCCATGCGTTGTAGTTCATGGGATCGGCATCGACCGCGCCGTGCATTTCAGAGGCCGCCACAAAAAAATCCTCAGGACTGTCGATGTCCACCGGCCCGCTAAAAATGCGCAGCGCGGTCCAGTACTTGTAGTCTCCGACGGCCCAGAAAGGAGCGCGCCACGCCAGAATGGCCGCGGGCAAAACAGCCGTGAGGGTGGCCACAAGTTTGAGCCGGCGCTTCTTCGCAAAGGACTCTTCGCTTTCCCGCTCCACCACCACCATGGGCTGGCCCGGATTGGCCATGATGCCCAGCACGGCAGCCGCCAGCACCGCCAGCACCCCGATGTGCATGTGAAAGTCGGCCATACAATGCGTGGCAAACGAGACCATCCCCACCAGCGCCCCCATCACGATCGCACCCCGGTGGTCCGTGAAAAATCCCCCGCCCTGCTGTGCCGCCTGGCGGGTATCGGTAGCCAGAAAGGCGAATGCATTCCACGAATGCGAGCCCAGTACGAATAGAGCCAGCAGCAGCCCCACGAGGCCATAGTCAGCCAGCAGTTGGAGCCAGTCATTGTGGGCGAAGATCGCATCGACATCCACCTCACTCCAGGTGATCCAGGGCGTGCCCATGTTGCGGAAGGACGTCTCGTAGTACTCGAAGGAACGCGCGCCGGTGCCGAGAATCGGCGCTTCCCACCACTGCTCCTGGGCACGCGCCCACAGTTCGGTGCGTCCATTGAGGGTCTCGAACACTTTCCCCTTTCCGAATTTGGTCTCGAGTTCCCGCCATGTGAAAACTCCCACGGCCACCGCCGTAACGGCGACCAGGATGAACCGCCAGCCAATGGTCGTTTTCTTCCCCCGCGAGTGCCGGGAGCGGATCATCTGAAGCATCCACGCAAGGCCGGCAAACACGACCACTCCGAACCCGAAACTCAACGCCCCTCCCCGGCTGGTGGACATCGCCACGCAAACGCAGGCACCCAAAAACACCACGCCGCTCAGCACCCGGACGAAGCTGTGCACACGTCCAAAAACGGTGATCGACAGCAGAATGAAAGCCGCCAGTTCCATGAACCCGCAGAGGTGATTCGAGTTCGGATAAAACCCTCCGAAGGTCGCGTCCTGGGCATCGCGTTTGAAGCCGAGGAAACCCAGCGGGTTGGCTGAGTCATTCACATACACCTGGTAGAGGCCCATGCCGAGATTTGCCAGGATCAGGAGGGACCAGGCAATGATGAGCGCAAACCGGTGCCTCGGCCGTTCGTACCGGGACGCGGTGAGGACCCATCCGATAAAAGCAGTGGCTCCGAAAACGACATCCTGACGGGCCAGATAGGCCACGTCGGACCGCAGGGCTCTCCAGATCACGTAACCGGTAAAAATGAGGACCGAGACCATGCAAAGACGGCTCAGTTTTCCCCTCAGCCCCCAGTGGAGGGTAAACAACCCGCAGAGGGCAGCGGCCCACAGTAGCGGAGCCCCGATCCAGAACGGAGCCGCCTCTTTCCAGGTCCCAAACACTCCCAGCAGGAGCCAGCCAAGGAGGCATAGGCCAAAAGACAAAGTATCGAGCGCACGAATCACGGCAGCGAGACTAGACATGCCGGTCGGCGGATTCAAGCTCCGGCACAACATTCGTTTCCGGCATCTCTCGCGGAGCCCGGCGGGCTCTCTCCGGGGAAAGATATGAGGTGGTGCCAGTTCTTGTAATTACCTCAACCCAATTGCCGGCACCACCTCAATCCCCTCAACACATAAGCAAGAACTCGTTGCCTATGTGTGACCACTCTAACCTTGGATTTCATAGTAATCAATGGAAATTTTAGACAATTTAGGATTTCTGAATGATTTTTGCCATTTTCTGGCCCTGAAAATGGGGTTTTGAACGGATCAATGCCCTGCCGGATCGAAAAACTATTGCTTCTCGATGAGCGCTCCGCCCCCGGGGGTGCGGCATGGAACATGGCGATGGATGAGGCGCTGCTCAGCCAGAGCGGCGGGGCGGTGCTGCGGGTCTACCGGTGGGAGCAGCCGTCTTTTTCCCTCGGTTACTTCCTGCCATGGCGGGAGGCCGCAGAGGCTGCCGGGAGAGACCGGGCACTGGTGCGCCGGTGGACGGGAGGAGGCATGGTCGCCCACGGAGAGGACTTTACCTGGTCGCTCATTTTGCCCATGGGAGAGCCGTTGAGCCGCCAGCGGCCGGTGGAAAGCTACGCGACGCTCCACGGAGCCCTCGCCGGAGCGCTCAGGGAGGCGGGGATTCCCGTGGAGCAGGTGGAGCCTTCCGCCACGGCTCCGGCGGGAGGCATGTGTTTTGTAGCCCCCGCACCTGGAGACCTGCTGCTCGCAGGGAGGAAGATCGCAGGAGCCGGTCAGCGGCGAAGCCGGTACGGTCTGCTGCACCAGGGAAGCGTGTCCGGAGTGGCGCTGCCGGAAGATTTTCCGGCCCGCTTGGCGGCGGCGCTGGCGGAGCGAGTGCTGCCCTTTCCCACTGAGAAGCTGCCGGTGGAGGCGGCGAAGGACCTCACCTATCGCCGCTACGGGACGGAGTCATGGCTGCGGCAGCGCTGACGATTCCGTCTCCCAAAGCAGGGGAAACAGCAGCCACTCGCGAACTAGGGGAGCAATGAACGGCTCCGCCCGCTGCTGCCAATCCGCAAGCAGACCGCATGAAGCAGAGGCCCGGGCGTGCCGGAGCATCGTTTCCGCCCAGCGCGCAGGGGACCACCACTCACGGGCCGGGGGCTGAGGCTCCCGGGGAAGAGTAAGAGCGGGATTCAACGGAAGGCACGCCTTGCGGGTCACCTCCGGAGAACCGGAAAGGACTTCGATTTGGGCGCGCAGGGACAGTTGGCCAAAGTCCACATTGCCGGAGCGGGGCACCGGCATTTCCAGTGAGGCATGCAGGCAGGAAGGGAGCAGGGTTCTCAGCCGCTCTCTCCCGGTCGTTACCCGGATCATCTCAGCTTCCCCATCATAAAGGTGATCCGGCACCAGGATTTTCCGCCAACCGGAGTGGAACCGAAAACCAACCGCCGACAGCGTTCCCTCCAGCCTTCCCGGAATCCGCGCGAGAAGGGGACGCGAGACAGCGGCAGCCTCATTGTAAACCAGCCCGAATCCCTCCCGCAGGGACGTGACCGCCACAGTATCCGCAGCTGCCGTCAGCGGCGGAACGGCAGGCGCGTCCGGCCTTGCGCAGACCGCCAGATGCAGCGGCCAGGCGTTTTGCTCCGCCGCTGCCTTGAGAATCCGGAC
>DATAIE010000302.1:0-7030 GCA_036262875.1 Verrucomicrobiales bacterium | reverse complement strand
ATCCCACCGCATCGGGTTGCAGGGTGCCCGCGGGCGGCATCTGGAAGGGTCCCCGCATGGTGACGCGGGGAATCAATACACTGTGAGCCGGATCGCCGGGACTGATGATGCGGGCACCCGGCATGCCGAGGTCCCCGTGCTGGGGGATTTGGTCAAAGGCGCGCATATCTTCGTCCCGCAGGAGCCAGTCAAAATCCATCACCGAGTTGCCGCCGCCATAGAGCGTGTGGCAATGCGCGCAGTTCACTCCGAGGTAACTGCGGGCGCGCCATGCGACGGGAACGGACGTATCGTCCGCCCTGGCAAAACGGCGCAGGCGGTCCGGAGCACGCGGGAGCAGTGGAGAAACCACCGGAGTGCGCTGGTCCTTTTCCTGACCTGTCAGGTTTCGTTTTTCGCGGGCGGCGCGTTCGCGTTCGTAGGCGGCGGCATCGCACTGGATCAGCCCCAGGGATTCCAGCTTCCTCAACTGGTCACCGGCATTCAGTTGAAACTCGTGCAGCGTCAGATTGAAATTCGCCTGCCGGGAATGGCAGAACAGGCATTCGGCGCGGCTGGGCACACGCCAGTCCCGGCCCGCGAGAGACAAATTCGTGCCGGCCTTTGGCGCGAGAATGGCATCCGTTTGGGCGTCGTTCCATACATAGGTATAACCCGACCAGTCATTCTGCTGGCGCAGCAGGACGCGGGTTTCGATGCGCTTGCCGTCCAGCGTCAGTGTTTGTGCGAGGGCCGTTCCATTCGCGGGGGTCCAGCTTTTCGCCATCACCCATTCGAGTGGGCCGCTGCCCTCCGGCAGGGCGATGTGGTGCTGGCCGCCGGCTCCGTCATGCCAGCCCGGTGCAGCTGCTTCGTAGGGCAACACTCCGGGCGAAGGGGTAAGGTCTGCGGGGGCGGCAAACAGTCCCGTGTCACTCAGCAGCACGGGAAACGGCGGTACCGGTTCAGCCGGAGGGGCTTTTTTCAATTGGTAGAGTCCACCGGTGACTGAAGCCCCGTAGACTGAGGCTCCATAGTCGCCGAGCACGATTTCCCCATCTGCCCCGGCAGCGATTAGGCTAAGCGAAAAGGGCGTGTCGATCAATTCCTGGTCCCATTCGAGCCGTGTGCCATCATGCTTCGCGGCCCGCACGCGCCCGGATACAAAGTCTGCGTAGAGATACGCGCCCGTGAGTTCCGGCATCGCCTTGCCCCGGTAAACGAAACCTCCTGTTAGGGACCGGAATTCGCTGTGCGGATGTTCGATGGTGGGGAAGGTGACGGGCGTGGGCCCCAGCGTGCGGTTTTGCAGGAAATCATGCCCTCCCTCGTAGCGGCTCCAGCCGTAGTTGGCACCCCGCTGCACCAGTCGCGCCATCTCCCACAGATCATTGCCGTTTTCTCCCAGCCAAAGCTGCCCGCTTATTTTATCGTAGCTCAACTTCCACGGATTCCGGAGTCCGTAGGCCCAGGTCTCCGGGGCGAAGCGCTCATCGCCGGTGAAGGGATTGTCTTTGGGAATCGAGTAGTTCCGCCCCTTGTCCGGATGATCCACATCGATCCGCAAAACCTTCGCCCGGAGCGTTAGGGGATTTTGTCCCACATTGTCAGCGTCCATGTCTCCCGATCCGTCCCCGCTGGTAACATAGAGCCTGCCATCGCCGCCAAAGGCCACCCCGGCTCCGTTGTGTCCGTTGCTGGGCCATTCGATAATGATGGTGCGTGAGGCCGGGTCCGGCCGTCCGTCGCGCACCGAGTAGCGGACCACCCGGGAGGCATTGCCACCGCCGCCGGTCCGCGGACCGTTGGCACCGAAATACACATAACCGTTTTTCGCAAACTCCGGATGGAACTCGATGGAATAGACCACTTCCGGCGGAGTGAGCACCGTCTCAGCATCGCTGCCGTCACCGCCGGGCCGGAACCGCCACAGGGTTACGGGAGCCTCCCAGCCTCCGGTTTGGTCCACGAGCCAGAGCCACTCCCCGCCCGGCACTGGGGCGAGTGTTACCGCTGGGCGTGCCGGCAGTTTGGGCCATCCGCGCACAGCCACGTATTTCGGCGGTCCGTCCGGAGAGCCGTGCAGGCGCGTGTTTTTCCAGCGCGCTGCCGGTTTTGCGGGCGGTCCGGTGAACTTTAGAGAGGCATACTCCTCCGTTCGATGAAATCCCATTTCCGATAGTGGCGCAGCGCTGCTCGCCTGCGGTTCTTTTCGCTCTCTGTCGAAATCGAATCTCGCCAGGTTCACGCCCCAGACTTCTCCCGGTGCCGGTCTGCCGCCCGTTGCCAGCAGATCCGTCCATGGCAGCCGGCCCTCCATCCGCCATCCCCGGTCAGTGTCCTGACGCTGATTGAGTGTCCCTTCCACCGTTGCTTTTGCCTCCATGTGGAAATCGCCTGTTTTTCGGGCACCGGCTTCCAGAAATGCCGCTGCATTCGGCAAAAATGCATCAAAAACGGCTCCTGCGGCATTGATCTCAAACTCATAATAGCCGGCGTGTTTCGCGGACGGCTTCAAGAACAACTCAAAGACATCATTCGTCCAAAGGTCTCCGTCATGTTCCGTCCGGTCAGCCCACACATCGCGGTCCTCCATCTCCGCCAGAAAATACAGCCACTCCCGGTCCCACAGCAGCCTGACTGTTGTCCGCTCAGGCTTCTGCCCTGGCTCCTTCGACCATGGCTGTCCAAACCCGTCAATTACGGCTGCCGTTTTCCATGCTGCCTCCTCTCCTTTTCCATCGATGACGATGGCCTCTTCCGTCCAGCGGCACTCGAATGGCTCCGCGCCAATGGCGGGCAACACCATTGCGAGGGACCATGCGCGAAGCATCATTGAATTCAATTCCATGCAAGCAGCATGGCGTGAATCGGCGGCAACTCAATGCCGCTTCAAACGCTCCATGCCAGAGCCGGCGGCGGGGCGATCGTTCCGCCGGGATGGAATTTCAGGGGAAAGCTGATCGCTTTGCGGTCCGGCCGCCCCGATGCCACCGCCGAGACCCAGCGCGAGATGCGGCGCACCAGTTGGTCGTTGTCCCAGTGAAAGTAAGCAACCTCCGGACGGGACCACGCAAGGGAAGGTTCCCGTCCCATACTGATGAGAGAGACGTCCTGCGGCACGCGGAGCCGCTGCTGCGCGAGGTGCGTGATCACTGCCACGGCATGGGCCGGTTCCTCCACGATCAGTGCTGTCGGCGGCGTGATCCGGAAAAGCGAACCGAGCAGAGCCTGCACGCCCTCCTGCGTCGGCTCCCAGTCGGGTGCGTTGTAGTCGCTGGCCTGGATCCCTTCGGAGTTCAGTTCGTCCATGAATGCCTGGACCACGCGCGATCGGGTAGGCTCGCGCCATGCCCGCGGGCACATCATGACAATGCGCCGGTGCCCGAGGTCGAGA
The DNA here is from genome assembly GCA_036262875.1 of Verrucomicrobiales bacterium. GTDB lineage: Bacteria > Verrucomicrobiota > Verrucomicrobiia > Verrucomicrobiales > V1-33 > V1-33. The sequence goes on along the minus strand of DATAIE010000302.1, from coordinate 3,654 downwards.
AGCCGGCGGGTCACCTCCCTGATAAGGGGTGTGCCGTCCACACCGGTGCCGGCCAAATCCGCGCCATGACGCCCGCCCAGCGCCATGGCCGGGACGGACTGCTGCGCAAACCATTGCAACAGAGGAAGGTCACCTCCTGCGACGATCCATGCGTCCGCGGGGGTAAGATTCACCACCCGGGCGATCCGGGCGACGCTGAACTTTAAGCCCGTCTGAGTTCGCGGAGCAAAAAAACACGTGTGTCCGGCGGCCTCCACCCTCCGCTGGACCTGGAGCACGAGCCGCTGCATGCTGCTGTTTTGGTCCTCCAGAGCATCCCGGAACAAAAGAGCCACCCGAAGCGGCCGCCGTGAGCCGATCGCCTTTTCAGAACTGACCACCGTGCGATTCCGGCCATGCCCCATGCCCGTGAGGAACCCTTCCTGCTCAATGATCCGCAACGCAGCCCGGACGGTGTCTTTTGACACGTCCAGTGTGGTGGCCAGGCGGAGCACTCCGGGCAGTTGTCCGCTCCACCTTCCGCTGCGGATTCCCTCCCGCAAATGAGCCGCGGTTTGTTCAACGAGGGAAAGGCGGTGGACGGGACGCATGGCAGCGGGGCTGCCAAAGTGGGCGATTTTTCCGCCCACTTGTCAAAACAAATGGAATGGTAATGCGCGGATAAAGAATCTATTAATAACGCAGCGCAAAAAAGCCATCCTGGCCATGCGCGAAATTCATCAGGACGTGCGCTCTCACCAGTGCACAGTTTGTCCTGAGCGAGTGCCGATCCGGTTACAGGGGCCGGGTCGGCACAGTTCTCTGCGCAGGAAAACGCTTATTTCGTCATCGCGGGCCTGAGCCTCGGTTTGGGCTGGCTCCGGATAGTGTGCTTGGAGCGCGGCACCTTGCGTGCGAGTTCCGCCCCCAGAATGACGGGGCTGTCCAGCCGGTCGGAGGGAGTGCCGGTGCTGATTTCCGCAGTGAGATCCGCCACGCTCGCGAGAACACGGGTCGGTTGATAAACATAGTCATTTACACTGTCCAGCGGTGTAGAGCCGGTGAGGACCAAATAAGCCTGCATATCCGCTTCGAGAGCGCCCCGGATATCCGTCTCCATTGTATCGCCGATCATTACCACACGGTCGACCGTGCAGCGGGCGAGCTGAGTCAGTTTACGCCGCGCGCGGTGAAACATATAGCCGTTAGGCTTTCCGAGAAAATAGGCGCGTCTTCCGGTGCTGGCTTCCAGAAATGCGGCGGTGGCTCCGGCTCCGGGACGTGTTTTGTCTGCGGAGACAGGGCACCAGTTGTCGGGATTCGTTGCGAGGAGGCGGGCGCCGCGATCGATGAACTCGTGCGCTTTACTCAGCCGTTCCACCGTGGTCACGCCTTCGCCCACCACCACGTAGCGGGGATTGATCCCGTCGTTCGGAATGCGCCGCTCCTGCAGCGCCGAGTGAATGCCGCCCTCCCCGATCACGAAGGCTGTGCATCCAGGGTCCATCTCGCTGAGAAAATCCGCGGTGTTGATAGCCGATGTATAAAAGTGCCGGCCGGAGAGACCTTTGATGCCGAGATGCGAGAGGCGCAGGGCGAGATCGTCCGGAGTGGGGGCGGAGTTGTTGGTCAGAAAAAGGAACGGTGTATTGCTCGCGAGGAGTGCCTCCACAAATGCCTCCGCTCCGGGTATCAGGTGGTTTTCACGGTAGATCACACCGTCCATATCGATCAGGTATCCAGTCTTCATTTGGTCTTCGAGGTGCCGCAGGGGTTTAGAGGGGACTGCGCGGGAAGCCGCGTATGAACGGCTTCCCCGCAGCAACTGCGACGGAGTTCTTATCCAGCAGAATGCCTGCCAATATAGTGGAAGCCCTCTTCATGCAGAAGATGCCCCGCATTGCTGGCGCTGTATGAGAAGCCTCTTAAATTGCAGGAAATATTTCCTCTTTCTTCCCGTCACCGGGGGCCGCCTGAGCCAGTTGCGGCTGGACGCGCCGCTCCCAAATGTAGCGGCGAAAGACGACTTTCAGAGACGCCGTCAGCGGCACGGCGAGCAGTGCGCCCAGCAGTCCGCCAATGAGCAGCGACCAGAACAGCACGCTGAAAATAACCGTTAGGGGATGCAGGCCCACGGCGTCACCCACGATGCGCGGCGCCGTCACCAGTGAGTTGATCTGCTGCACCACGACAAAGATTCCGGTCACGATGAGCGGGTAGGCCCACACCTTTTGGATGCCCCAGAGGGTATTCACCATTTCCCCGTCCACGGTTTTGCCAAAGTGCGCGACTGACAGCAGCACCGCGGCAAACCAGCAGACCAGATTGCCCACATAAGGAATCAGCCCCAGCAGGGCCACGAACACGCCGATGAGCATCGCATAGGGCAACCCGATCAATGCAAGAGCCACGCCCACGAAAAATCCGTCGATCATGCTCACCAGCATCTGCCCGCGGAAAAATGCGATGAGATACCCGTTCACCTCTGTGAGGCAGTCCACCAGTTCCGCTTTGAATCCGGAGGCCCGCAGCGGGATGTAAAGGCTCCAGTTCTTTTTGATGCCGGCGCTCTCCTTGAGAAAATAATAGAGATAAAGCGGCACCAGGACGAAACCGACAAGATAACCGAACAGACCCACGAATCCCTGAAAGCTGCGGCTGAAGAATCCTGACAGACTGGATGCGATTTCTTCACTGTTTCCAGCGAGCCAGGCACTGAATCTGGTGCGCACCCAGGACTGCTTCCCCCGGGGAGTGACGGATGCGTTGGCCGGCAGTTCGAGAATCATTCCGGGTTCCACTTTGCGCCCGGCGTTCTTTGCCTCCAGGGCGGCAATCTCCACCTGATAACGAAATGCGATGGAGGCGATGTTCTCGCCGGCATGCACGGTGTGGGTGCCCGGCGGCATGGCCGGTTCAGCCGGAGTGGCCGCTTTATCCTTGTCGTTACCATCCCCTTTGCCGGTCAGCCCTTCCACCACTCTGTCCACACCTTCGATGGTGTCAGTCAGGAAATTGCTGACAAGAGTCATCAACTGCCCCTTGTTCTCCTCCTTCATATAGGTGGAAATCGTCCGGCTGACGCTGCGGACGGTGGGAACCGCCACGGAAAGAAACAAAAGGAGAAGCAGGCCGTGAAAGCCGAGCCACACCAGCATCATCGCCCGGAAGCGGGGCGTTCCCCGGTCCGTCAGGCGCTTCACGATGGGCTCCAGGAGATAGGCGAGGATTCCCGCGAATGCAACCGGGACCAGCACAGGCTGGAGAAACTGGAGCACATCCGTGACGACGATGATCGCATATACGGCGACGGCGCACACCGCGAGCAGCGAAACGGCGGTGATCGCCCGCCACAGCATGCGGCGCTGAAATTCCGTCGGATACTTCCGCGGCGGCGGTTCGGTATCGGAGCTGCCAGGATTCACAGGCGTAGAGCGGATGTTGCAATCAATGGCGCTCCAATAGCCGGTACCGCCGGGAGTTCAAGGAAGGAAGAACCACTCCGCCGATGGCGGCTAGACCGGCGGCGGAGTGTGATTTGCACTCGATCTGCTCCGGGAGGGGAACGGGGCGGAAGCGATGGCGGATTCGAGAGCGCGGATGCGGACCGGCTTCGTCAGATGGATGAAGAAGCCGCTGGCCTGACTGCGGCGGATATCCTCTTCCGTTCCGTAA
>DATAIE010000301.1:0-4245 GCA_036262875.1 Verrucomicrobiales bacterium | reverse complement strand
TTCGATAGGCGTAGTGACACCGTACGAGCGCCGGGTCCTTTGCCAGCAGGGCCCTGACTTTTTCGAGGTCGCCCTCTACACAGGCGCGGAAAAGCGCCCAGACATCCAGACCGTTTCCGGGAGACCATTTCAACGGTTTGTCCTCCTTCAATGCATCAGGCTGAGTCATGGCGGAGTGTGGCGGCAAACGCCGCCGGCGGCAACACCCGTGCCGGAGCTCTGCACGCTCCGCCGTACCCCGCTCAGGGATGGCGGGTTAACAAGAAAGCGGACTGTGCGATCGAGCCGTTCCTACGCCGCTTTTGCAGCGGCCACCACTTTCTTCGCCGCATCGGTCAGGTCCGTGGCGGTGGTGAGCGTCAAGCCACTGGCACCGAGAAGCTCGCGGCCCTTTTCGACGTTCGTTCCTTCGAGGCGCACGACGAGGGGGACGGAGAGCTGAATCTCACGTCCTGCGTTGATGATGCCCTGCGCAATGACGTCGCACTTCATGATGCCGCCGAAGATATTGACGAGAATGGCTTTCACGTTGGGGTCACTGCACAGAAGGCGGAAAGCCTGTTTCACCTGCTCCTCGCTGGCGCCGCCGCCGACGTCGAGGAAGTTGGCGGGATCGCCGCCGTGAAGCTTGATGATGTCCATGGTGGCCATGGCGAGACCGGCGCCGTTGACCATACAGGCGATGTTTCCATCCAGGCCGATGTAGTTCAGGTTGAACTTCGAGGCCTCCACTTCCCGGGGATCCTCTTCGGTGATGTCGCGCATGGCGACGATGTCAGGATGACGGAAAAGCGCGTTGTCGTCGAAGTTGAACTTGGCATCCAGTGCGAGGATCTGGCCGTCGGTCGTTTCCACCAGCGGGTTGATCTCCACCATGGAGCAGTCGCACTCGATGAAGAGGCGGTAGAGCGCGGTAATGAGCTTTTCAAACGCGCGGAGTTTATCTCCGCCCAGGCCGATTTGCCGGGCGATCTTGCGCGTTTGGTAGGACTGCAGCCCCAGCGCCGGATGAATGCCCGTGGTGATGATGGCGCCGGGATTGTGCTCCGCCACCTCCTCGATGTTCACACCGCCCTCCGCACTGGCGACGATCACGGGACGGCGCGTGGCGCGATCCATGAGGATGGCGAGGTAGTATTCCTTTTTGATGTCCACCGACTTCGCGATGAGCACTTTGCTCACCAGTTTGCCCTCCTCCCCGGTCTGGTGAGTGACGAGCACCTGGCCGATCATTTGTTCCGCAATGCTGCCCGCCGTGCCCGCCTCATCCGCGAGATGCACGCCGCCCTTGAATCCGTTCTTGAAGGTCCCCTTTCCGCGACCGCCCGCGTGGACCTGAGCCTTCACCACCAAGCCCTTGCCGCCCAGCTTTTCCGCGGCCGCTTTGGCTTCGGCGGCGGTGGAGGCCACTTCCCCGGCGGGAGTGGGGACGCCGAATTTCACAAAGAGTTCCTTGGCCTGGTATTCGTGGATGTTCATGGAGAGGGAAAGAGGTGCCCATGGTGGAAAGAAGGCGCGTGGCGTCAACCCGCCTTCTTGATCCTCCGAGGTCAGGGCCGTCTTTGATTACTGTGCTTTGAAAAATGCGAGGATGGCCTCCGCGAGGCCGGGAACGTCGTGCTGCTTCGCTTCGATGTGCGGGGTGAGCCGGTGCCGCTTGAGGGCGGTGGTGGTCACCGGGCCGATGCTGGCGATTTTCAGCGTTTCCGGCAGGGGAAGTCCGAGGGCCATGAAGTTGTCCACGGCGCTGCTGCTGGCGAAGGTGATGACGTCCGCGCCCTCTTCACGGAAGCGGGCCTGGCCGCCCGTGATGTCATCCGTCTCCGGGACCGTGCGGTAGGCGATGGCTTCATCGACAATAGCCCCGTGCTTATGCAGGGCGATCGTGATGATATCGCGCGCACCCTCCGGGCGGACCCAGAGGACGGTTTGATTTTCGAGGCTGCCGGCGGATTCGATGAGCTCCTCGACGAGCGATTCCGCGACGGCTTTTTTCGGTACGAAGTCAGCGGCGAGATGGAACTCGCGCAGCTTCTTTTCCGTGCCGGGGCCGATGGCCACCAGCTTCGGGGCTCCGAGTTCCCGGGCATCCCTGTAGATCTTGAAGAACATGTCGAAGAACGCCTGCACGCCATTAGGGCTCGTGAAGATGATCCACTCGTATTTGTGCGCGTCCTGGACGATTTGGCCGAATTCCATCCGGTCTTTGGGCGGCTCGATCCGGATGGTGGGGAGCTCATAGACATCCGCTCCGTGTCCCCGGAGCAGACGGCTGAGATCACCAGCCTGCTCGCGGGTGCGGGTGACGACGATGCGTTTTCCAAAAAGCGGACGCCGCTCAAACCAGTTCAGCCGGTCGCGCAGGCAGACCACTCCGCCGATGATACACACGGCGGGTGCCTTGAAGCCGCGCTCTGCCACCAGAGAGGCGATGGTTCCCAGAGTGCCCGTCAGCGTTTCCTGGCGGCCGGTGGTGGCCCAGCGCACCAGAGCGACAGGCGTGTCCGCCGCCGCTCCGTTTTCCACGAGTTTGCCGGCGAGCATGCCGATGCGGCCCACGCCCATCAGCATGACGCGGGTGCCCGGCGTCTTCGCAAGCTGCGCAAAATCGAGCGAGCTTTCCTCTTTCTCCGGATCCTCGTGGCCGGTGAAAATCGTCAGTTGAGAACAGAAGTCCCGGTGTGTCACCGGAATGCCCGCATACCCCGGCCCGGCGATCACGGAGGAAATGCCGTGCACCACTTCGAAGGCGCAGCCTGCCTGGTAAAGTTCCTCCGCCTCCTCGCCTCCTCGCCCGAACATATACGGATCGCCGCCTTTCAGCCGGGTCACCACTTTTCCGGCCTTCACTTTTTCCACCAGCAGCTCATTGATGCTGCCCTGCGGGAGCGTGTGCTGATCCGCCTGCTTGCCGACATAGATGATCTCCGCCTCCGGCCTGGCCCAGCGCAGGACCTCCCTGTTCACGAGATAATCGTAAGCAATGACATCCGCCATTTCGATGCACTCCTTTGCGCGCAGCGTGACAAGGCCGAGGTCGCCGGGGCCGGCGCCGACGAGGTAACAGATGCCGGGGGAGGGAGTGGACATGATGAAATTGTTAGACCGCCGGGAGGGAAAAGACGGCGGGGAAGCGGAGGTAAACGGTCTTTGGCCGTCCCTCAACTCACAAATGCTCCCGTGCGGCCTCCGCCGGAATCAATCGTTCCGCGAGGCGTTCAGCGCCTTTTCAATCCGGACGCCGATGGCGTCCTCCAGGAACATGAGGGCCTTGTTGTATTCGGTATAGGCTTTGAGGCGCGCGATCTCGGTCTGCTGGCGCTCGACGTCGAAGCCGTACTGAGTCCGTTTGTACTTGGAATAGTCCGACATCTTGGCCGCGATTTCAGCGAGTTTGGGCACCATCGTCTTCTCTTCGGCGCGCTGTGCGTGAAGTTCCTTTTCGTAGAAGCCGAGGTGTTCGGAGGCAATGCGCAGGTGCCGGATGGCGAGCGCCACGTCCGACTCGACACGATGGCGCTGCTTGTCGAGGGAAACCTCCCATGCCCCGACGGCCTTCTTGAACTCGGCGCTCTTTTTGTTGATGCCGAACAGATCCCACAGGGGGATATTGATCCCCATGCGGATGGTCCATTCGTCCTGGCGGCCGTAGCGGTCGTTCGACCACTCCCGGCTGAAGCCGGCGTCGAGGAAAGTGGCCCACGGAATCCTGGAGGCTCTCGCCTCTCCGAGGTGGGCCTTCGCAATTTCAAGCCGCGCCTTCATCTCCACGGCATCCGCCCGGTAGAGCATGGCGATGTCCGAGAGGTAGGCTGCGTCCAGCGAGCCGGGGTCCACGAACCGGCGCGTCATGCTGCCGCCCCTGATCCGGCCCGGATCCCGCAGTCCGCAATAGTAGGCCAGCTCGGCTTTGGCCGTGTCGATTTCCGAAGTCGCTTCAAAGACCTCCCGCCCGGCTTTGCGCTTGTCGAAACCGGCGCTCACCACATCGGGCAGAAGCTCCGGGATCTGCTTGGCCTCCATGTCTTTGGCAAAAGTAGTGTAAATCTGTTGGATTTTCTGATGAGCGCTGCGCGTGCTTTCGAGCGTGGAGACGGTCTCATACCGTTCGCGCACATCGCGCACCAGTTTGTCCTCCTCCGCGAGATACTTCGACTCAGCGAGCTGGATTTCCGCAGAGGCCCGCTGGATACGGCTTTTCCGTTCGAGCGGGTTGGGGATCTTGAAGCGGATGAGGGCGGTGAA
>DATAIE010000300.1:0-1629 GCA_036262875.1 Verrucomicrobiales bacterium | reverse complement strand
AAATAGCGGTCGTGGGTAACGAAGAGACAGGCGCTGCGGGTGCTGATGAGGTAATCCTCCAGCCAGCGGATGGACTCGGCGTCAAGGTGGTTGGTGGGCTCATCGAGAAGCAGGAGGTCCGGCTGACTCACAATGGCGCGGGCCAGGGCGACGCGGCGTTTTTCACCGCCGGACAAATCGCGGACCGGCCGGTCCGCCGGAGGGCAGAAGAGTTCGGTCATCGCCGTCTTTACGCGCGAATCCACGTCCCATCCGCCAAGGTCTTCGATATGATGCAATATTTCGGATTCCTCCGAGGGGCGCACGTCGCCCGCTTCGTAACGGGCAACGAGATCAAGCACGACTGAGGCCCCGGCGCGCACGTTGGCTTCGACGGTGGCATCGTCGTCGAGCCGGAATTCCTGGGGCAGGTAGCCGATGACGAGGCCCTGACGTTTGGAAACGATGCCGGCATCCGCCTTCTCTTCGCCGGCAATGATGCGGAGGAGACTGCTCTTGCCCGAGCCGTTGCGGCCCACGAGGCCGACTTTTTCCCGTTCTCCCACAGCCATGGTGGCGGCAGACAGGACATCCTGATTTCCAAAACGGAGGGCGAGGTCTTTGAGAGAGAGAAGTGCGGGGGCGGCCATAAACGGGGAGCGCGCCCCCTAAGGCGGATGCGGCGGCCCGACAAGCACTTTGGCACAGAGGCTTGCACAAGAGAGCGCAGGAACCCCCGCAGCGACACTGGGTCCCCTGTTGACTCAGTGGCACATGACAAGAGCTCCTGCGCAGATTCTGCGGATACCGCTGGAGCGGGAAGAGAAGTTAAAAGCGCAGGAACCCGGCAGCAACATCGCCTGGCCCCCTGTAGACCTGGCAACACTGAGCCTGAGTTCCTGCGCAAATTTCAGTCACGCATGCAGCGACGGGTCCCGCTGCCGGAGAAACCGGAGGGATGGGATGACAGTCGTCTGAAAATCATGGTGAAATGGAACGGAGGAAAATGGAAAGCTCTGGCGGATGAACAGTCCTTTGGTCATCGCTGCGGGACGCCGGCCGGCGCACCCTTTGGGCAGTGAAGCATTGGAAACTTCCGTGATTACAAGGATTTGGAAGTTGCAGGGGCAAGCACCCTGACTTATTCTTCCGAACGATATATCGCTATACAGCTATATGGCAAGTAAAAAAATCACGAAACTTGACCGGCCAGCCCTTGAAAGAGTGGCGAAGGTGTTTGCTCTCTTTTCAGAACCCCTGCGACTCGCTCTTATTCAAGAACTTAAAACGGGTGAAAAATCCGTGAATACCCTGGTGAAAACTCTCGCCGCGAGCCAGGCGCACGTGTCCCGGCAGTTAACAATTTTGTTCGACGGCGGCCTTCTTTCGCGGGAACGGCGCGGCAATCAGGTCTTTTACTCCATCGGAGAAAAGATGGTTCTTGAGATGTGCGATCTTGTTTGCGGCAAGATAAACCGGGACGCCGAGGCTGCGGCCGGCAAGAGGCTGTTTCTTTGAACGGAGGATTCCCCGTTGAGGGGGAATAGTGACCGCTACTCCCGGGCCGTGGACTCCAGAGCGGAGATGATGGCGGGGAACAATTGCTGGTTTACCTGACGTTCCGCGTCCATTCTGGTCTTTGCCATCTGT
>DATAIE010000299.1:0-1854 GCA_036262875.1 Verrucomicrobiales bacterium | reverse complement strand
CATCCGCCCACCAGTCACCGAGCCCGGCGAGGATGAAGCGGCGGCCTGCGATTTCGAGAAGCTCACGGCGATTGTGAAGCAGCGGGATTTTGGCCTGCTCCAGCATTTTGCGGACGAGCGAATTGTCGGCGTAGCCTTTGTGCCGTGCCCATCCGCCTCCATCGTGATTGCCGAGGATAGCGAAGGTCGGAGCCGCTGCCGGAAGCCTCGCGAGAATGGCGGCGTATTCGTCCCACTGATCATACTTCCATGTGATGAAGTCCCCTGTCAGGCAGATGAGGTCCGGCTTTTCGGCAAGACCGAGATCGACCGCGTGCCGGATGTCCGCCAGCGACATGGGATCGGCATGGAAGTCGGAAAGCTGCAGCAGGCGGAGCGGCGGCGCGCTCGATTTGTCAGACCAAAGCGGTACGCTCTGGCGCGTCACTTTCAGCCACCCCGGCTCCACCCAGCGCATTCATGCACCGCCCGCCGCTCCGGAGCCCAGCAGTCCCGCGAGGACGCGCCTGCGGGTAAAACATCGGGAGAGGATTGGCATCACCGTGAAGGTGCTTGCAGTGGTGATGCGGGCAAGTGCGGGTTTCCCGGCAGGCTGGAGAGCGGACAAACTGTCCGCCCCGTCAACTTGAGCATAAACCCCTGCAATTTTTCGCTGATAAACAGTCTTGCGTAGTCAATGATGGCGTCGATTCCCCTCCCCCTGTGAAATTTCTTCTCTTTTCATGGTCTCTCCTGTTCCTCTCTTTGGGGATGTCCTGCGCCAACGCCGCCATTGTGCAGTTGCCCCACGTCCGGTATTGGGGGCTGGCGCAAAATCCGTTTCGTGAGCAGGTGTTGCGCGGAGAGGCCTATCTGAACCGTTTTCCCGCGGATGATGACGATGAACCCGTGTTCCCGCTCACCCTCGCCGGAGCGGAGGTGCAGGAGTGGAACTCCGTGGATGAAGATGATGGTATTCTCGATAATGGAGACAACGGCTCCGGGGCGCTCGCGCCTGACGGAAGTTGGTATATGATTCCTCCGGGAATTCTCATCATGTCTTTCCGTTTTGATGAGGCTGGACGCGGCAGGCTGCCGGACTATTTTGGTTTCGTTTTTACAAACCCCGGCGAGGCCTACCCCTATATGGATATTCTTGGGCAGGGAAACACGCTGCTTGAGCGGATTGACATGCGATCCATCGTGGAAACCTACAACAATGGCGGCGGCACTGGCGTAAATGACGACTGGTTCGCTGGCTTCCGGAGTACTCAAGGCATACAGGAAGTGGTTCTCTATGGTTTTGGCACGATCGATCACCTGACATGGGGTTGGACGCCGGTGCCTGAGCCCGGGAGTGCCGTGCTGGTGGCAGCGGGTGCAGGATGGATGCTCAGGCGGCGAAAGAGGTAAGGAAGCCCGTGATGAGCAAAGAGCTGTTACTTCTCCTGTTCCTCTCTTTGGGAGTGTCCACTGATCAGGCCGCCATCGTGCAGTTGCCCCATGTCCGGTATTCCGGCCTGGCGCAAAACCCGTTTCGTGAGCAGGTGGTGCGCGGAGAGGCTTATCTGAACCGTTTTCCTGCGGATGACGATGACGAACCTGTATTCCCTCTCACCCTCGCCGGGGCGGAGGTGCAGGAGTGGAACTCCGTGGATGAAGACGATGGTATTCTCGACAATGGCGACAATGGATCGGGGGCGCTCGCCATTGATGGAAGTCTCTATCTGCAAGTGCCCGGCGACGTCACCTTCATCATGAGTCTTCGATTCGATGAAGCTGGACGCGGCAGGCTGCCGGACTATTTTGGCTTTGTTTTTACGAGTCCCGGCGAAGCCTACCCTTATATGGATGTCCTCGGGCAGGGAAACACGC
>DATAIE010000298.1:0-2433 GCA_036262875.1 Verrucomicrobiales bacterium | reverse complement strand
TCCTCTATGAGTGTATCGCCTCCGCCCTCTTCTCCGGTGATGCCGCCGCTGCCTCCCGTGGCGGCTGAGCGTCTTGGGGCGTTCCTGAACTATATCAGGGAGCTTTCGCCCAGTCTGGTCGGCTACCCGTGCAGTCAGGACTACGATTATTCAGAGATCACGCCGTTTCTGAACTATGCGCTGAACAACATCGGCGATCCGTTTGCGGACAGTTATTTCCGCCAGAACACCTATCCGTTCGAGCGCGAGGTGATCGAGTTTTTCCAGAAGCACCTCCGCGCCCCGGCAGGGCAGACCTGGGGATACATGACCGCCGGCGGGACGGAGGGAAATCTCTATGGCCTCTACCTGGCGCGGGAAATGTTTCCCACCGGGATGATCTACTATTCCGAGCACACCCACTACTCCGCCGCCAAAATCGTCAGGGTTCTTGGCGCGCGGAGCATCATGATCCGGGGGCAGGAGAACGGAGAGATCGATTACGAAGACCTCCGGGAAATGCTGAAACTGAACCGTGACGTGCCGCCCATTATTTTCGCCAACATCGGCAATACCATGCACGGGGCCATCGATGACATCCCGCACATTCGCGGCATGATGAAAGAGATGGCCATTTCACGGCACTACATCCATGCCGATGCCGCGCTGTCCGGAATGATCCTGCCCTGGGTGGAGAGTCCGCAGGCATTCGGCTTCGATGAAGGCATCGATTCCGTGGCTGTGTCAGGGCATAAGTTTATCGGCAGTCCCATTCCCTGCGGGATCGTGCTGGCAAGACGCTCCCATGTGGATCGAGTGGCCCGCGGCGTCGAATATGTAGGCTGTATGGATACGACCATCGCCGGCAGCCGGAATTCCATCACCCCGCTCATCATGTGGATAGCGATCCAGCGCTGGGGAGAGGAGGGATTCCGGAAGCGGGTCGCCGCCTGCATCGCGATGGCGGACTATGCGATCGAGCGTTTTGCCGCATTGGGGGTGAAGGCATGGCGGCACTGGAATTCCGTCACCGTCGTTTTTCCCAATCCGGGGCCGGAGGTGATCAGCCGCTGGCAAATGGCTCCGAGCGGAAATGTGGCTCATATCATTACCATGCCGCACATCACTGCGGAAACCATTGACCGTGTCACCGCCGATGTGGCCGCGGCTCTGCAACCGAAAGCCTGACTCCTGCCGTCATGAAAGAAATTACCATCGTAACCCCGCCGGATCGTCCAGGCACTCTGGCCGACATTGCCGAGCGCCTCGCCGCGCGGAACATCAATATCACCGAAATGGAGGTGATCGATGACCACGCGCACGGCATCGTTCGCCTCCAGGCCGAGCCCTATGATGAGGCCCTGCGGGTCCTCAGCGACGGCGGCTGGCACGCGCTCAGCGAGGAGGTGCTCCTGCTGCGGATGAAAGATGAACCCGGAGCCATTGCCCGCGTGGCGGCACGGTTTCGCGAGCCTCAGATCAATGTGAACGCCATGCGCATTCTCCGCCGCGACGGCGGCTGGGCCACCGTGGCGCTCAGCACCAGCGACAATGCCCGTGCGAAGGAGTTGCTCAGTGATTGTTTGGTCTGATAGTGGTCCATGAGTCTCTCTGTCCTCGACCTCTTTACGATCGGTATCGGTCCCAGCAGTTCGCATACTGTGGGCCCCATGCGCGCCGGGTTCCGGTTTGTGCAAAAGCTGCGGGAGGGAGGGCTCCTTGATCAGACGGCCCGGGTGGAGGGCCACCTCTACGGCTCGCTGGCCCTTACCGGAAAAGGGCACGGTTCCGACAAGGCGGTGCTTTTGGGTCTGGAGGGAGAGACACCGGAACAGGTGGATGTGGATGGCATCCCGGCGCAGTTGGAACGCATTCGCACTACTCACCACCTGCGGCTGGGCGGTGAAAAGGAGATCGAATTCGCGGAGAGGACAGGCCTGCTGTTCCACCGTCTCGAAAGTCTGCCCGCTCACCCTAACGGTCTGCGGTTCAATGCCTTTGACCAGGAGGGCAGGGAACTGCTGACCAAAACCTATTACAGCATCGGCGGAGGATTTGTGGTGGGGGAAAAGAGCGCGGAGCGGGACGAACTCACCAAGGATGAAACGGCGCTGCCCTTTCCCTTTCGCAGCGGTGCTGAACTGATGCAGCACTGCACAACGACCGGACTGAGTGTGAGCAGCCTCATGCTGCGGAACGAGGAGGCTTTTCGCCCGGAGGCGGAAACGCGCGCCGCGCTGCTCAAGGTCTGGGCCGCCATGCAGCGTTGCGTGGAACGGGGCTGCAAAAACGACGGCACGCTGCCGGGCGGGCTGAAGGTTCCGCGCCGCGCACCCAGGCTTTACCAGGAGCTTTCCTCACGCCCAGAGGCGGCCCTGCATGATTCCCTCATCGCTCTCGACTGGGTAAGTCTCTGGGCCATGGCGGTGAATGAAGAGAACGCGGTCGGCGGCC
>DATAIE010000297.1:0-3278 GCA_036262875.1 Verrucomicrobiales bacterium | reverse complement strand
AGTTTTCCCAGGGCACCAATCCTCTGGTGACCGATACCGATGGTGACGGTCTGACCGACGGTGTCGAAACCGGCACCGGCAAATGGGTCAGCGCCACCAATACCGGCTCCGATCCCACCCTCACTGATTCGGACGGCGACGGTATTCCGGACAATCAGGAAACCAATACCGGTGTCTACGTTTCCCTGGCGAATCCCGGCTCGAATCCCAACCTCATCGACACGGATGGTGACGGCATCAAAGACCGGCTGGAGGCTTTGTACGGTACAAATCCCTCTCTTGCAGCCAGCATGCCCTTTCCCCGCGGCGGCAGTTCCCTCATCGCCTACTGGCCCTTCAACGACTCCTCCACGGTCGCGATCGCTAAAGACGTCATCGCGGGAATTTCCGGAGACAACTCCGGCACCTACACCGCAGACGCCGGAGGCCGTTCGGGACTCGCAGGAGACCGTGCCATGTTCTTTGACTCCACGCTGGGAAATCAACAGGTGTTCGTCACGGACGGGTCCTTCATGAATCTCGCCACCCTCGGCGATTCCATCACCATCAGCTACTGGCAGAAGCTCAACGAGATCAAGAATTCCTCGGCATTCTGGGCGTTCTCTCCTCTCAGCCCGCAGGGCAGCCGCGGAATCCAGGCGCACACGCCCTGGAGCGATAACAACTTTTATTTCGACAGCTCCGGCTGCTGCGACAATAATGTCACCCGCATCAGCACGGGCGTCCCGGGAGGGGTCGATCTCCTCCAGTGGCACCATTTCGCTCTCGTAAAGAGCGGCACCCGCAAGGAAATCTGGCTCGACGGTCAGCTCGTTTTGGCGGGCTCCGGCATCCTGCTGCCCCAGGACATCACTCAATTGGCCATTGGCGGAGGGACCAACGACTTCATGCACGGCTACCTCGATGACTTCGCCGTCTTCGCAGGTGGATTGACCCCCGCGCAGATCACGCGCCTCGCCGCAGGAGACAGTCCTCCAACCATCATCTCCACGCCGCCGGCTGTTGATTTCCGCATCACCGGCATCACGCGTGCGGCCAACGGAAACGTCACTCTGACATGGAACTCCGAGGCGGGAGCCACCTACGCCGTGCAAAGCTCCACCGACGTGACCGCCACCGGAGGCTGGACCCCGCTGATGTCCAACATCACCAGCGGAGGGGCCACCACGACCACCACCGTCACTCCGCCCGCCGGCGGCAGGATCTTCCTGCGGGTCGTCAAATAAGGAGTTTCACCTAACGAAAACCCTGCAATCCCGGGCGCTGCTTCTTTGAGGCAGCGCCCGCTTTTTTCCTCCCTTTCAGACGCTGCTCAAGCGGTTCCAAATTCCCAGCATGGAAGCTTGACTCAAGCCACAAAATTGAGCGTCGCCTGACTCGATAATGATCCACTCCCCGCTCTTCAGTTGTCCCGCATCGATGGCCACAAACGGGACCTCCAGCCGCCGCGAGCCCTCACAAACCACCTCAAGCATGTTTCTCCGGTCTTCCTCCGTAAGCGGCCACGGGTCATCCGTCCCCTCCCAGTAGTATCCAAACGAAATAACCTCGTGTTGCAGCAGGAACACCCGATACTCGCGGGACAGCGGAAATCCGCCCGGGGTTTCCCCCGTGCGCCGCAGAGGTGCGAGGCGGCGCACGATGATCCGGCCTCTTGAGCGACCGGGCCGGCTCATGAGGAAGGCAGCGATGTCACGCAGTTGGACCTCATTGTCCGCCACGCAGGCTGACCAGCCGCTTTCTTTGCTCGACTTCACGGCTCCCTTCACAAATACCGGGTATCCGAGTTCCGCTGCCGCAACCGCCGCGCCGTCCACCGAGTCTGAGGTGCGGCTCTCGGGAGTGAGTCCTTCCAGCCTTTGATAGAGGCCGTCAAAATCCATCGCCCGGACATGTTCCGCCGGGTCATTGATCAGGCGGATGCCGTGCAGAGCGGCTGCCTGATAGACCTCACGGTATCTTTCGACTGCCGGGATGTATCCGGCCCACAGGCCAATTTCCGGCGGATCAAAAACCGGCGTCCATTCGAACACCGCCTCCGCACCTCCGACAGCTTCCAGATCGCGTGGCAGAGGAATAACCCGGAATCCCATGATTCCGGCAGTCTCCGTAATCGCCTTCAACTCACGACCATTGATGGTGTGTTCGTCAGTGAAGCCGGCCTCTGACAATATCACGGGCATATCACAATCGACATCTCACCCCTGCTTCCTCACTTTGACCCGCGCTGTCAGTTCTTTCAGCAGCGCTGCGGAAGCCGCTTTCTCCTTCGCGGAGAGTGCGCGCTCGATCAGGGTGCATTGCGTCAGAGCATCCGAGGCCCCGTTCGCAATTGCGAGGCTGTACCAGGCGTGCGCCACCACCAGGTCCCGCGGGATGCCCTTTCCGCCGGAATAGATAACTCCCAGTCCTCCCTGGGCTTCGGGCAGTCCCTGCTCCGCCGCTTTGAGCAGCCATTCGACCGCTTTTCTTCCGTTCTGGGGAACGCCCCGCCCGGCGGTATAGAGAATCCCCAGCGCACTCTGCGCCTCTGCGAGGCCCTGAGCAGCCGCTTTCTCAAACCACGCCGCCGCCTCCGCATCATCCTGCTTCACACCGGAACCGTCCCGCAGGGCTGAGGCGAGATTGAACTGAGCCTCCCGGTAGTTTCCCTCCGCCGCTGCACGCCACCATTTTGCCGCTTCCGCCGGATCAGCCGGCACGCCTCTTCCCGCCGCATAGAAATTCCCCACCGAATATTGGGCTTCCGGAATTCGCTGCTCCCCCGCCTTTCGGAGCCAGAAAAGGGCGGCTTTGTCGTCCTTCGTCACGCCGCTTCCGGATTCATACATCAGCCCCAGCGCAGCCTGAGCCCGTCCGTATCCCTGCTCTGCGGAAGCCAGCACCCACTTAAGCCCCTCCTTCTCATCCCGGGTCACTCCATCCCCGCTCAGGTACGCCGTTCCCAGCAAAAGCCGGGAAGCCGCGTCTCCTTTTTCAGCTCCCGCCTTCGCTTCGGCGAGGGACATCTGTTTGCCGGGAGCCGTGGCCTGCTCTCTCGCGGGCAGTGTCAGCGAGGACACCACGCGCTCGAAAAGGGCGGTATACTTATCCAGGCGCGCGAGGGCTCCTCCGGCTTGCTCCGGGCCAAACGCACTGAGCTGAAAGTTGACCATGTGCCGGCCGGTCATCACCATCATCACTCTCGAACCCGCGAGGGCCCGTTCCACGGACTCTTCGATAGACTGTTCCCGGGACAATGAAATGGCCGGGAGGTTGTTCACTTTTGTCTTCTGAAA
>DATAIE010000296.1:0-8295 GCA_036262875.1 Verrucomicrobiales bacterium | reverse complement strand
GATCTATTCAGCATTCACGACGGGGTGGGAAAGTGTGACGGAGGTGAGTTCCACGCATCATGCGCTGGCGGAGGAGGCGATCGCGCTGGGGAGGATGCTGGTGCAGTCGATGCCGCAGGAACCGGAGGCGCACGGGCTGCTGGCGCTCATGCTGCACTGCGAGGCGCGGCGTGAGGCCCGCTATACGAGTGAGGGAAAGTTCGTGCCGCTGGACCGGCAGGACACGGCGCTTTGGTCCCGCCCCGTGATGGCGGAAGCGGAAGGCCATCTGCGGACGGCCGGGGCCTTCCGGTGCATGGGACGCTATCAATTGGAGGCGGCGATTCAATCGATTCACGCGAATCGTGCTGTGAGCGGGATCGTCGACTGGGCGGAGATCCTTTTGCTGTATGAGGGGCTGGTGCGAATCGCCCCGCGCATCGGGGCTCTCGTGGGCCGGGCGGTGGCCTTTGCGCAGACCGGGCAGCCGTCCGCAGAACTCGCGGCGCTCGAACAGATGCCGGCGGAACGGGTTTCCGGCTATCAACCCTACTGGGCGGCGCGGGGACACGTGCTGCAATTGCTGGACCGGCAGGAAGAGGCGGAACAGGCGTTCAGCCGGGCGGCGGGTTTGACGGATGAGCCGGCATTGAGGGAGTATCTCTTTGGGAGAGCGGGCGGAAGGTGAGTGAGGGCGCTTCATACGGGAAACCGGCAATGGTTCGGCTACGCTAACGCCCCGCCAAATCCTGCTTGGCAGACGGTCGCCAAACGCAATCGTGCCGCCATGCCCTTTCCCTGCCGACTGCTGTCTGTCCTGACTCTGGCGATGTGTCCGCTTCCGCTGCATGCGGAGGTGCCGGTTTTCGGCTTCAACGACTACCTCATGGTGCCGCTGCAAATCCATCTGCTTTGCTCAGCGGATACGCCGGCGCTTCAGACGACTTTGGCGGAGCCGGATCTCGAGCGCATTTTTCAAAAGGTGAACAAGGTCTGGGCGCAGGCGGGGATTCAGTTTTACCTGGAAACACCCCTCCGCGAACTGGCGGCGAACACGGAGGCCAAAGGCGAAGCGCAACCGGATGCTCCCAAAGCGCCGGCACCCGCCAATTTGAACTCCATGACGGGTCACATCCCCGCCGGAAGTCGCAGCCCGGAAGCCTTCAACATTTACTACATCAAGTCCTTCGATGTGAATGGAGTCTATTTCAGCCGTCCGGAGTCGATCTTCGTCAAGGACACGGCCAGCCTGCGGAAGGTGGAGGGAGGCATCGATGAGCCGCTGCCGCGCGTGACCTCGCACGAGCTAGGGCATGCCTTTTCCCTCGTTCACCGCCAGGACACATTTAACCTCATGGCGTCCGGCACTACCGGAACCACTCTTAACGAGGCGGAAATCCGTCAGGCCCGCGAGAGTGCGGCGAAACGGGCGTGGATTCTGACGGCTCCGAAAGTCCTCGAAAAGGCGACCGCTTTGGAAAAGGACGGAAAGCCGGCGGACGCACTCCTCTACTTCCGCCGTCTCGCAATGCTCCCGCTGGAAGTTCCGGAAGTGAAAGCCGCCCGCGAGAAAACGAAGAACGACCCGCGCACGCTGCTGTCGCCTCCTCCGTCTCCGGACCCGGACTCCGTGGAGGACTGGCGCACCAAAATGCAGGGCATCATTCCCCGCGGATATGTTTGTCAGCACACGGCCACGCCCGTCACGGTGGACGGAAAACTCGACGATGCCGCCTGGGCGGATGCGCCGTGGACGGACGATTTCGTGGACATCGAGGGAGACGCGAAACCAAAGCCCCGCTTCCGGACGCGGGCTAAGATGCTCTGGGATAACCAGTTTCTCTACATCGCCGCCGAGTTGGAGGAGCCGCATGTATGGGGCACCCTGACAAAGCACGACTCCGTTATTTTCCAGGACCCCGACTTCGAAGTCTTCATCGATCCCGACGGCGACTCGCACGAATATTACGAGTTCGAGATGAACGCGCTCAATACCGGCTGGGATCTCTATTTGCCGAAGCCCTACAAGGATGGCGGCAAGGCCGACGACGGTTGGGAAATTCCCGGCCTGAAAACAGCGGTGCACGTGCGGGGCACGCTCAACAATCCGTCCGACCGCGACGAAGGCTGGAGTGTCGAGATCGCTTTTCCGTGGTCCGTTCTCGCGGCGAAGGCGAACCGGCCCGCTCCACCGGCGGAGGGTGATCAATGGCGTCTGGGATTTTCCCGCGTGGAATGGCAGATCACCACAGAAGGAGGAAAATACCAAAAAGTGCCCAATACTCCGGAGAACAACTGGATCTGGTCTCCTCAGGGGGTGGTGGACATGCACCGGCCTGAGCGATGGGGATACGTTCAGTTTACCCGGAAGAAGGGCACCGCTTTCGTGGCAGACGCCTCCGCCGCAGCCCGCTCCGCCCTGCAGGAGGTCTACTATGCGCAGAGGGCATTTAAGAAGAAAAATGCCCGCTGGACCGCCTCTTTGAGCGATCTTGGCATCGTCCCTCACCCTCCCCTCGCCGCGCCCGTTGTGCATCTCACCCTGAACGGATGGGAGGCGGAAGTCGCGTATACTCCCCCCGGCGCCACCCCGGAAAAACTGAAAATTCGCCAGGACTCGCAGGTTCAACGCGCTAAATAGTCACTCAATGAAAGCTCTCACCCTTTTCTTTTCCCTCCTCGCGGCCGGCCAGCTCTTTGCGGATCCTCCCAAGCCCTGGTGGCCGGAGTCCGTGGAGACCGCCCTCTCGCACGCGGGAGACAACCGGGCCGAGCTAACCAAAGCGCTCACCTCCGTCCCGGAACCCCAGCGCGAGGGCATGAAGTTCCTGATCGAGAACATGCCGCTCCAGGATCTGCGCGGTCTCAAAGCGGACTATCTCCTTAAAAACACGGCGCTGGCCTATGAGACATTCACCGCCGCGCCGTGGGCAAAACAGGTGCCTCAGGGGATCTTCCTGAACGATGTCCTCCCCTATGCCAGCCTCAACGAGGTCCGCGATGACTGGCGCCAACGGGTCCATGACATCGCCGCCCCAATCGTGAAGGATTGCAAAACACCCGGCGAAGCCGCCCAGGCGCTGAACAAAAAACTTTTTGGGATCGTCAAGGTCCGCTACTCCACGGAACGGAAAAAGCCGGACCAAAGCGCGCTGGAGAGCATGGAGAGCGGTCTCGCCACGTGCAGCGGACTTTCCATTCTCCTCGTGGATGCCTGCCGGGCCGCCGGCATTCCCGCCCGTGTGGCCGGTACGCCCATGTGGTCCAACCTTCGCGGCAACCACACCTGGGTGGAAGTCTGGGACGGGGACTGGCACTTCGCCGGTGCCGCCGAGCCGGACTCGAAAGGACTGGACCGCGGATGGTTTTGCGGAGACGCCGCCAAAGCACAGCGGGACGTGCCGAAGCACGCCATCTATGCCAGCAGTTTTAAAAAAACCGCCCTCTCCTTCCCCCTCGTATGGGACCTCAGCATCCAGTGGGTGCCCGCCGTCAATGTCACTGACAGATATGTTCCCGCCACTGCCGCTCCCGCTCCGGAGGGCAAAGTGCGTCTCCTCGTGCGGGTCCTGGACCGCACGGGAGGAAAGCGCGTGGCCGCCAAGGTCACGCTCTCGGACCCGGCGGACGCTTCCCTGAAGCTCGACGGGACCAGCCGGGACGAATCCGCTGATTTGAACAACATCCTTCCGTTCACCGTCGCCCGCGGCCGGGAATTCAAACTCACCATCGAGGCGGGTGGAAAACCGGTGGAGCGCAGCGTCAAAACGACCGCCGGCAAAGGGGACGAGCAGACGGTCACGGTGACCATCGCTGACTGATCTCCAAAAAAGGGGGGAATCAGGTTAGAAAATCGTGAGAGGATAGTGCACTATTCCTAACAGATGGGGTGAATTGCGTATATGCTGGAGCTGTCTTCATGCAAATTGCAATGCTTTGCATAAAAATAATTTCAATGAGCAAGTTTGTATTATAAAAATTATTGAAATTATTGAAGATATCCCGTTAAGTGTGGCTCACATGTCACCGCATACCCTGTCAACCCCATACCCCGTTTGCTCCAAGCTGGAGAACGGTCGACTCGCCGCCTGTTCGCCAGGGCGGATGCAGACCGGTCGTTCAGGCGTCCTCGCCGGTTGAGCCATCACCGCCGTAACGATGCCCGCACCCCTGAAAAAGCGCACGCACCGCGGATTGTTTTTTCGCGCTGCATTGCTGTCGACACTGCTGGTGATACTCAGTGTGGGCCCCTGTGCGCTTTTGTTTATCCGGCATCAGGAGACGGAAGGGTGGGACGCGCTGAAAAAGCAGGCGACTACGCTGGCAAACCTCGTGGGAAGCATGACTCCCGTGGATCAGCCGCGGGAGAGCACAGACAACCTCCGGGATTACTGCGGAAATCTTTGCCGGACTTCGAACCTCGTCGAGTTCATTGTGGTGACCTCGAACAACCCGCGCGCGCGGACCCAGTATCAGATCCGGAACAAATGGGAGGAACGGGACCGCGATGCCCGCTGGGAACACGAGGATGATGATGAATCCGGTAAGACGGTGAGAGCGCTGGCACCGGAAACCAATGAGCCGGTGCTGCTGTGCAGCGTGAAACGGGAAGCCAGTTCCAGTGACGTCCTCGGCTGGGTTCATATCGGCCTTTCTCTCAGAGCGTTCGATGAAGGTCAGGCGGTAATTCTCCGGAATACCATCACCACGGTCATCGTTGCATTCCTCGCAGGAATTGCCGGAGCCTTTTTCCTCGCGCGGAGAGTGACCCGCCCCCTCGCCCAGTTGTGTGATATGGCTCAGGAGATTGCGACCGGCGACCTCAGCACCCGTTCCAAGGTAAAGACCTCGGGCGAAGTGCAGCAGCTCTCGGAAACCATGAATGACATGGCGGAAAGGCTGGAACTCGACGCCACGATCATTCAGCAGAATCAGCGGGATCTGCAGGAGGCCAACCTGCAACTGGAGGAACGTGTGCAAAACCAGCAGTTGGTGGCAAAGATTTCAGCAGACTTCCTCCATACGGAGATCAGTTCTCCGGACGCCACTTTTGTCGGCAGCCTCGAAAGCATCGGCAAACGCCTCCGGATCGACGGAGCGGCTATCTTTCTTTATGCCGGGGCCGATCAATCCGTGCTCCAGCGCGGATGGGAATGGCACCGTCCCGATGCCCCGGAGTGCGCCATGGAGCGGGTACCGGTGGCCGGATTCCCCTGGGCGACGGGGCATGCGTCCAAAAATGAAATCGTGGTCATTCCGGATACCGCTCAGTTGCCTCCGGAGGCCATCGCTGAAAAAACGAACCTGGAGCGGCTCGGCATCCGCAGTGCGACCGCAGCCCTGCTCGGCGCAGGGGACAAGGCTGCCGGCTATCTGTTTCTCCGGTATCACGCAGGAGCACGGGAATGGACGTCGGAGGAGGAACAATTCATCCTTATTGCAGCGGGCCTCTTCTCAAATGCCCTCGCCCGGCGTGACTCGGCCCTCGAAAAGGAACGCCTCCAGGCTCAGCTCCTCCAGGCGCAGAAAATGGAGGCAGTGGGCAAACTCTCCGGCGGGATCGCCCACGACTTCAACAACATGCTCGTCCCCATCGTGGGCTACAGCGACAGCATCCTCAACAACTCGCCGCCGGATGCTCCGTGGCTGCAGGAAATCCGCGAGATCAAGCGTTCCGCGGAGAGCGCGGCATCTCTCACGCGTCAGTTGCTGAGTTTCAGCCGCAAACAAATCATCTCCCGCAAGGAACTCGATCTCAACAGCCTCATTCAGACACTGCAGCACATGCTGCGGAGGCTCATCGGGGAGAACATCAAACTTCAGACAGACCTCGCTCCGGACCTGTGGACCATCGCCGCAGACTCCGGCCAGATCGAGCAGTGTCTGATGAATCTCACCGTGAACGCAAAGGCGGCGATGCCCCACGGAGGCACCATTCACATTTCCACGGAAATGGTGGACAGCGAGGATGCGAAGTTCGTCCAGCCGCCGCTGAAGAAAATCCAGGGCCTCTTCATCCGCCTCACCGTGCGGGATTCCGGATGCGGCATGGATCAGGCGACCATCGCACGTATCTTCGAGCCCTTCTTCTCTACGAAGGGCGAGGAAGGCACCGGCCTCGGACTCAGCGTCGTCTATGGCGTCATGGAGGAACACGGCGGATGGATCACCCTGGACTCGACACCGGGTAAAGGCACTGCCTTCCATCTGTGGCTGCCCGCCATGCAGGAGCCCGTCCCCGTTCCCATGGACACCGGGCTCGCGACCGCGCCGCCGATCGCCAAAGGGAACGGCCAGCGGATTCTGCTCGTGGAGGATGAACCTGGTGTGCTCGCGTTTGTCTCCGCCGCCCTGCGCCAGAATGGATACAAGATTCTCACAGCGGACTGCGGTGCCGCGGCCCGACGGATCTTCGAGGACCAGTGGGAAAATATCGACCTCGTCATGAGCGACGTGGTGCTGCCCGATACCACGGGTGTCCAGTTGCTGGAGGAATTCTTTACCGCGAGACCTGAACTCAAAGCCCTGCTCACCAGCGGCTACAGCGAGAAGAACTCGCTGGTGGAACTCGTCAGGAAACGGGGCCTGTTCTTCCTGCACAAGCCCTACACGCTGCTCCAGTTGCTTGAGGCGGTGCATAACGCGCTGCACGGACAATCCAAAATCGTCGTGGCATAGACCCCGGAACGGACTGCCGCAGCTGCGTTGCGTGAAGCGTTGATTCCGCCGGGAATGGCTCTACGATGGCAGTTCATGTCCGACCTGGCCACACCCCGACTCCTCTATTGCCGCTGCGCCTACGCGCAGGTGGTGCCTCAGGATGTCAAAGACACCGTGCTGCAGCACCTCAGCGAAGGAGGCGCGGCATTCGACTCCGTTGCCGATCTTTGCGAAATGTCCGCGCGGCGCGATCCCCGGCTCACCGTCATTGCCGCCTCCGGCCCGTTGAAAATCGCCGCCTGCCACCGGCGCGCGGTGAAGTGGCTTTTCCACGCGGCGGAGTCACCGCTGGAGGATGCGACGACCGAAGTCGTGAACATGCGAACCCTCACCGCCGCCGATGCCTGCGCCCGTTTGGACAGCGCGGAGATCGACGCCAGCGCCCCCTGATTTTTTTCCAATATGGCCATCGCTCCCGGCATCCACATTCTCCTCTACGAAGGCACCGGCTCTCTCCCGATTCCCGGCGACCGGCGTTTTTCCATCCTCACCGGACTGCTCGACCGCGGCTACTCCGTCTCACGCACCGGGGCCGGGACCTGCCTGCCTGGAGACGAAAGCACCCTCGTGGTGCTCGGGGAGTTTTCCGGCGGCGCGGCCCCAACTCTGGAGGATCGCACAGGACAGGTAAACATCGCAGCCCACGACATCACCGGAGTCGATGCGGAGGGAATCGTAACGCTCGTCGAAAAATCACGGGGTGACCGTCCCATGAATCAACCCGGCCAGTGGAAGCCATGGTTTCCGGTGATCGACTACTCCCGCTGCACTAACTGCATGCAGTGCCTCAGTTTCTGCCTCTTCGACGTCTACGGGGTCAGCGGCGCGGGCAAAATCCAGGTGCAGAACAACGACAACTGCAAAACAAACTGCCCCGCCTGCAGCCGCGTCTGCCCGGAGGTGGCCATCATGTTTCCCAAATACACTGCCGGTCCCATCAATGGCGAGCCCGTCAGTGAAAGCGATCTCAAACGCGAGGCGATGAAGGTGGACATTTCCGCCCTGCTCGGCGGCGACATTTACAGCCGCCTCCGCGAGCGCAGCGACGCCGCGAAATCCCGGTTCAGCAAAGAGCGCGATGCCTCCAAGGCGCTCGCCGAACGCAAGAAGTGCCTCACCAAACTCGCGTCCGACGGCTTCATCCCCGCCGAAGTGCTGGCGAGTCTCCCCTCACCGGAGGAAATCCAGCGAAAGGCCGTCGAAGCTGCGGAGAAAGCAAAGGCCGCCCTGGCGGCGCAATCGTGAGCCGGATGTCGATTCGCCCCGCGTTGACACTCCTGCCCGCATCCGGCCATCACGTCACGGCTACCTCCTGATTTATGGAGTGGTGGCACTACGTTCTCCTGATGTTCAGCGGCCTGGCCGCCGGCTTCATCGACGCCGTGGCTGGAGGCGGAGGGCTGATCACGGTTCCCGCCCTCCTCTGGGCCGGGCTTCCCCCGGGCATTGCTTTGGGGACGAACAAGATGCAGTCCTGCTGTGGCACGGCGCTCGCCGTCCGGAACTATGCCCGCGCAGGACTCATCCAGTGGAGGGATGTCCGGGCGGTTGTCTTTTGCACGCTCGTCTTCGCCGCCCTCGGCGCGCAGGTGCTGT
>DATAIE010000295.1:0-2408 GCA_036262875.1 Verrucomicrobiales bacterium | reverse complement strand
ATGAACGCGAGCGGATTCAGGAAGCCATCCGCTCCTTTTCCGCCCAGGGATGTCACCTGATCCTCACCACCGGAGGGACCGGCATTGCCCCGCGCGACGTGACCCCCGAGGCGATCCGGGAAATCATGCGCGTGGAATTGCCGGGCTTCGGCGAGGCGCTGCGCATGAAGTCCTTCGACGCTCTCCCTAACGCTATTCTCTCCCGCTCGCTGGCAGCCGCAGTGAATCAATCCCTCGTGATCGCTCTGCCCGGGAAACCCCAGGGAGCCGTGGATTGCCTGAACATTGTCGCCGCAGCCATTCCCCATACGGTGAAAGTGGCCCGGAGTGAGCCGACTTCCTGTTAAGAATAAAAACAGGCAAAGCACTGTTCGGCCCGCCAAATGCGCGGGGCCGCCCCGGTCTCAGCGGGCAGAGCCGCCCGCACAGATTTCTGTTTGGCGGTCATCGCGGAGACCTGGCAGGATCTTCGCCCTGCCGGCCCCACAGGCTCTGCACAAACGTGAGCAATTCCATGGCGTTCGCGGGTTTGGAAAGATGAAGCTGGAAGCCTTCTCTGATCGCGCGGATGCGATCCTCCGGTCTGGTGTAGGCGGTGAGCGCGATTGCGGGGACTCGTCCGCCTTCCGACGCCGGAAGCCTTCTTATCGTGCGGATCAGGCTGTAACCGTCAAGCATCGGCATGCCAATGTCGCTGACGATGACATCCGGCACGGAGCGTTTCAGTTCTTCCAGGCAGTTGGCGCCCGACTCCGCGAGCATCACCTCCGCCCCTGCCCTCAGCAGGATGCGGGCAATGAGATTGCGGGAGTCGGTTTCATCATCGACGACCATCACGCGGGCTCCATTGAGTTGCGGAAGCTCGTGAAGAGGCTGAACGTCCATCGCCACTTCGGGGTGGCTCCGCGGCTCCATTGTCTCCGTATTTACCGCGGCCACGGGAAGATGCACTATAAACGTCGCACCCTGGCCTTCGCCGCCGCTTTTTACACGCACAGAGCCGCCATGGAGATCTGTTAAGTGTTTAACGATAGCGAGCCCCAGACCGAGCCCACCGTGGCGCCGCGTAGTAGAGGAATCCGCCTGCCTGAACCTGTCGAAGACGTATGGAAGGAATTCGGCGCTGATGCCCATCCCGGTATCAGACACAGTAACTTCGAGATGCGAGTTTACCCGTTCGAGCACCACCCGTACGGTTCCGTCGCGCGGCGTAAATTTGATGGCGTTAATAAGAAGATTCCAAAATACCTGCTGGAGCCGGTTGGGATCACCGCTCACCGGCTTTGCCGCGGGGTCGAGAATGGACTGGATGCGAACGCCTTTCGCGTGCGCCGCAGGCCGGACTGTTTCCACCGCAGCCTCGAGAACCGTGGAAAGATGAACCGGCTGCACATCCAACCGCACCTTACCCGACAGGATACGGTTCATGTCGAGCAGGTCTTCGACGATTTTGGATTGAGCCAGCGTGTTGCGCTCGATCACCTCCAGGCCCTCGGAGAGTTCTTCCGGATCGGCTGAATCCATGCGAAGGATCTGAATCCAGCCCAGGATCGATTGGAGGGGAGTGCGCAATTCGTGGGAAAGAGTAGCGAGAAAGTCGTCCTTTATCCGGCTCTGTCGCAGGGCTTCCTCTGCGGCGGCCCGGGCATCATTTTCCGCCCGCCGGAAATCAGTAATGTCCCGCAGGGTTGCAGTAATGCGCTCGATCTTCTCTCCGGTGCCCGAAAGAGGCGAAACCACCACATCATGCCACCTGACAATGTTGTTCGAAGTCGAGGTGGCTCCCTGAAATCTCACCGTTTTTCCTGCAAGAGCGTCGGAAATAACACCCTCTACAGTATCTTTCAGCGCTGCAGGCCATAGTCCCCGCCAGTCATGGCCTGTAAGATCTCCGCCGCCCTCCCTGGTTAGAGAGCGAAGCCCCGCCGCGTTCACGCGCATAATGCGTCCTTCACGGTCGAGCAGCATGATGCAATCCGCAGTAGAATCCAGGATCCCGCGGCTTAAAGTTTCGCTTTCGCGCAATGCATGCTGCAACGCTTTCTGTTGCGCAAGTTCACGCTGCAGTGCGGTGTGGAGACGGGCATTGTCGATGGCGGTGCCGGCCAGACCGGCAATCGCAACGAGCGCTTCTTCCGACTCCTCCTCAAAACGGCCCGGCTCCGGATGGCCGTAAAACAGTCCGCCGATGACTTCGCCGGAGCGGGAAAAGACCGGCACCGCGAGGTAGCTTCGCACGGGCAAATGACCAGGCGGCATCCCGTGATGCGGAGACATTTTGCCATAGCGGGGGTCCTGCAGAATGTCGGCAACCCTGACAACGCCTTCACCGTTGAAAGTGGGAGCAAACACCGGCGTGTTGCGCGGCATGCCGAATTTCTCGAAGGCTTCGCGCGGCGCGCCCGACA
>DATAIE010000294.1:0-4156 GCA_036262875.1 Verrucomicrobiales bacterium | reverse complement strand
CGACCATCGCATTACAAAAGTGGAGACACGGCTCATCCGGAAGCACTGGGATGAACTCAAGACCATCACCGAAGGATTTGTCAGGGCGTGTGAAGACGGAGATTTCGAAAAGCTTCATACGCCGGCTGCGGATGCGGGGAGGGCGAGGCCCGCTGCCGCCCGTTAAGGCTATCGCCGCTGTTTGGTCTTCTTGAGCACCGCCCGGTAGTCCACTTTCTTCGGAGGTGTTTTCGCCGCGGGAATTCCGCCGCTCTTCAACTCGCGGATTTGGTCCCGGATGAGAGCAGCCCGCTCGAACTCAAGACCCTGGCTGGCTTCCACCATTTCCTGCTGCAACTGGCGGATGACCTCTTCGACATCGTCGTCTGCTCCCTCGGCCACACGGGCGGACCCCGCGGCATCCGGCTGGATCATGCGCAGCGTCTCCTGCGCGCCGCGCAGTACGGACCTCGGCACGAGGCCATGGCGCTCGTTGTATTCCACCTGCATGCGGCGGTGGTATTCGGTAACGCCAATGAGGGCCTGGATACTTTTGGTTACCTCGTCACAAAACAGCACCACTTCGCCGGCGACGTGACGCGCCGCGCGGCCCGCCGTTTGAATGAGACTGGTCTCACTGCGCAGATAGCCTTCCTTGTCGGCGTCGAGGATGCAGACGAGGGACACCTCCGGAAGATCGAGGCCTTCCCGCAGAAGGTTGATGCCGACCAGAATGTCGAACTCGCCGGCGCGGAGCCCGCGCAGGATTTCCACGCGTTCGATGGCGTTGATGTCGCTGTGAACGTAGCGCACGCGAAGATTGAGATTCCGCAGGTAATCGGTCAGGTCCTCAGCCGTTCGTTTTGTCAGGGTGGTCACCAGCACACGCTGACCCCGCTCGATCCGCTGCCGGCAGAGCTCGATCGTTTCGTCGATCTGGCCTTTGAGCGGCTTCAGCGTGAGAATGGGATCGAGGAGGCCCGTGGGACGTATGATCTGCTCCGCGATGAGCGGTTTCCCCGGCGTGTGGACATCGAAGGTTTCCACCGGTTCGCTCGTGGAGGAAATGCGAACCGTGCGCTCCGGTTTGCTTTCCGGCTCTCCGATTTTGGCGCGCTGGTGAGGGATGTAGCCCTCGTTCCCCACGAAGCTGTTTTGAATTTCAAAGCGGGCCGGAGTGGCGCTCACATAGAGCAACTGACGCGTGCGCTTCATAAACTCCTCAAAGCGCAGCGGGCGGTTGTCGAGAGCGCTCGGCAGCCGGAACCCGAAATCCACGAGCGTGGTCTTGCGGCTGTGGTCGCCCTCATACATGCCGCCGATCTGGGGAATGCTGGCGTGGCTTTCATCCACCACGAGGAGGAAGTCATCCGGGAAGAAATCGAGCAGCGTGTAGGGAGTCGCGCCCGGCTCGCGGCCGGTGAGATGACGGCTGTAGTTTTCGATGCCCTGACAAAATCCCATCTCCCGCATCATTTCGAGATCATAGTCTGTTCGTTGGCGGATGCGCTGCGCCTCAAGAAGTTTTCCGTTCTGTTCAAACCACGCGACCCGCTCGTCCACCTCCTCCCGGATGGAGCGCAGTGCGCGCTGCAGCTTTTCCGCGGCGGTGACGAACTGCTTGGCGGGATAAAACGTGAACGCCTCCAGGGGGTTGATGCTGTTCCCCGTGAGCGGATCGAACATGGTGATCCGGTCGATTTCGTCGCCGAAAAATTCCACGCGCACGCCTTCATTTTCCAGCGATGCCGGCCAGACTTCCACCACATCGCCGCGGGCCCGGAACCGCCCGCGCTGAAAGGCGATGTCATTCCGCTCATACATCACCTCCACCAGGCGGTTCAGGAAATGATCGCGGTCCATCGTCATGCCGCGGCGCACGGGGAACATCGCCTGAGCGTAGTCCTCCGGGGATCCCAATCCGTAAATGCAGCTCACACTGGCCACCACGATGACATCCCGCCGTGTAAGCAGCGCGCTCATGGTGCTGAGGCGCAGACGCTCGATCTCATCGTTGATGCTGGAGTCTTTTTCGATGTAGGTATCGCTGCGCGGGATGTAAGCCTCCGGCTGGTAGTAGTCGAAATAACTGACGAAATACTCCACCGCATTGTCCGGGAAGAACTGGCGAAGTTCGGAGTAAAGCTGGGCGGCGAGCGTCTTGTTGTGCGACATCAGCAGCGTGGGCTTTCCCGTCTCCGCGATGACATTCGCCATGGTGAACGTCTTTCCGGAACCCGTCACCCCCAGCAGCGTCTGGTGCTTGTTGCCCGCCTGCAGTGACTTCGCGAGCTTACCGATGGCCTGCTGCTGATCGCCGCCCGGCGGATAAGGGGAGTGGAGGTTGAAGAGGGACATGCGAAGAGAGAGATGGCTCAGCTACATACGCTGTCAAACAGGCCCGGGATGGCTGGATTTCAGTCCAGCCTGAGAAGCTTCACCGGTTCGCCCGTTTGGACCTGGGCACCGGGTTCGAGACGGGCCAGCGCGTTCGCCTGGCTGAGAGTGGCGAGGGCGTGAGACTCCTGAGAACCCGCCGCCGTAAACGTGCCCGTGGCGGCATCGTAAAACCCGCGAAGGTAGTGCGTGCGGTCGCCCTTGTTTTGAAGCGCGCCCTGCGCCCGCGCGTCCGTCAGAACAGGCGCCGGTTCTACCGCACCTGCCATGTGTCGCAGCGCCGGGAGCACAAAGAGGAGCGCGGTGACATACGCGGATACCGGATTCCCTGGCAGGCCAAAGATGAGTTTTCGTCCGGTGGAACAGAAGAGGAACGGCTTGCCGGGCCGGATGCTTACCCGCCAGAAATCCGGGCTGATACCGAGCTCCAGAAGTGCGGGTTTTACCAGGTCGTGATCCCCCACCGAGACGCCGCCGGCGATGATGAGAACGTCACTTTCCGCGAGGCGGCGGCGAAGGCAGACGGTGAGTGCGCCGAGTTCGTCACGCACCGTATCCACACTGGCGGTGATGGCCGTGCGGGAAGTCTCCAGGAGCGCCGCGAGCATCGGGCCGTTGCTGTTATACAGGGCCCCGGCATGAGGCAGCGGCGTGCCGGGAGCAGTGAGTTCCTCGCCGGTGCAAATGATCGCCGCACGCGGCGGCACGCCGCATTCAGTGGAAGCGAGGCCCTGGGCGGCGATCACACCGATCCGCTGCGGCGTCAGGAGCGTGCCCTTGCGGACGATCAACTGGCCTGCGCAGAGATCGCTGCCGGCCCGGCGGATGAAGTCGCCCGGCATGGCGGCGTCGTTCACAACGACGGTGCCGCCGTTTTGCGTTGCATCCTCCTGCATGACGACGGCACCCGTGCCGGAGGGCAATGGCGCCCCGGTAAAAACGCGCACGGCTTCCCCCGGCCGGACCGCCAATCCGCGGTCTGCTCCGGCGGGCTGTTCGCCGGCGATGCGCAGAGGCGTGCCGGTCTTGCCGCAGTCCGCAGCGTGGAGAGCCCAGCCGTCCATGGCCGAATTGTCAAATCCCGGCAGCGGCAGCACCGCGTGGAGATCCCGGGCGGCGATGCGACCGGCGGCGGCGGCAAGCGGCAGCACCTCTGTAACCGGAGGAGGCACCGCGGCGAGAATGGAGGCGAGGGCTTCCTGCTCGGAGAGGATCATTGCGGAGATTCCGGCACCGGCGGAAGGGGCGGAGGCAAAAGCAAATCGCCGGGATCGGCCGGTTTCGTGCGGTTTGGGGCGCGTGGCGCGGGTGCGGAACCCGGCACCGAATCATCAAGTTCGTCGTTGGTCGAACGGGGGAATGCGATCCCCCCTAAGGATTTCGCATCGAGAGTGATCGGATTTTCCGGCGTGCTGCCGCTCGCAGATCCTGCCACGACCGGCACGAGCTTCGGCCCCTGCTTGAGATTGCTCTTCAGGGCCAGCACGGAATCCCCCTTTTGAGGCGACCCGGAAAGGATGTCAGCGGCGTAGAAGGTGTTTTTCCGCTCCGGAGTGACCTTGAGCCGGCCATTGCCGGTGCCGCGGCATTCCAGTTCCTCGTCCACCGGAAGGGGAATGCCGTTTCGGGCCCGCACGAGGGCGTAGCCATTGTCGCCGTCCACGTAGACGACTTCCCCCACGGCTTTCTCGCCCAGCCGGTTGGAGACTTCGCTGGTGGAGGCTTCCGCGAGCTTGTTCAGTTGTTTCGCCTGGCGTTTGGAGCGTGCTTTAGCGGAAAG
>DATAIE010000293.1:0-3822 GCA_036262875.1 Verrucomicrobiales bacterium | reverse complement strand
ACAGGCCGACCCGGAGCGGTGGACATCCACTGTGAACCGGCTCCTCACTGAACCTCAGCGCAAGGCATGGAAGGTGGAGTGTGACGCGCGCGATGCGTGGCGCCTGACCGGTCTCACCGCCATGGTCGTTACCGAAACGGAAAAGCGCATCGCCCTCACCAGCGAACAGCGGGAGAAGCTGCAGAAAAAAATGGACGAGGTCATCCGCGAGTACGACCCGGATTTCTCCAACTTCTTTTCCTATGGATGGCACCTCCAGGGATACTATTCCATGATTCCCATGGCCATGCTGACCGACAAGGAAATGGAGGAGATTTTTGACAAAAAAACAGCGGAAACCGTGAAGGAAAAATGCCTCGGCAATGCCTTGCAATACGCCGAGATGATTCGCCGGAACCATGATTCCCGCGCCGGCAGGACCAAAAAATAAATATCCCCATGATCCGTTTTCTTTTCCTGCAACGGAATGCCCTGCGCCGCCTGACGCTTTGCATTTCGCTATTGGCTCCCCTGCTCTCTCCCGCCGCCGTTCACGCGCAGGACTCCTCTCTTCGTTTCGGCGGCCAGATCCCGCCGGAGGTCGATCTCATCTATGAACGCGGTTTGGAATGGCTGGCGCAGAAGCAGGCGGATGACGGAGCGTGGAAAGACGGCAACCAGGGAGCGGGTGTGAACGGCCTTTGTCTCATGGCGTTTCTGGCGAGCGGTGAAGATCCTAACTTCGGGCGCTGGGCGCAGGTGGTTCGCAAGGCGGTGCGAAACATCGTCGGCAGTCAGGATGAAAAGACCGGCTACCTGCCCAGCAGCATGTATCACCACGGCTTTGCCATGCTGGCTCTCGCGGAGGCCTACGGCGCAGTGGACGAGACGCTGCTCTGGCAGGGCACGGAGAAGAAGACCCGCAGCCTAGCCGAGACGTTGAATCTGGCCATCGGCTGCGCCTCCACTTCTCAAAAGAAAAACCGCTGGGGCGGATGGCGCTACAGCCCGGACGCCTCGGACTCCGATACCTCCGTCACCGGGGCCATGCTCATGGGCCTGCTCGCCTGCCGCAATGCCGGCATGGACGTGCCGGATGAAACGCTGAATGCCGCGCTCGAATACATGCGCCGCAGCACCGGCCGCGACGGCTCGGTGGCCTACTCCGGCGGAATCGGCGGCATGGGTGAATCCATGAACCGCTCGTGCATCGCGACTCTCGTGGCCGCCGTCAGCAAACAAAAGGACGAGCAGAAATTTGCCGCCACGCTCAAGCACATCACCACCCGGCTGGAACACCGTGAAGGCAGCTATCCGGAATACTTCCGTTACTACATGGCGCAGGCTCTTTTCCAGGGAGACTACGAAGCGTGGAAAAAGTGGAATGCGATGACCGTCCGCCAGCTTCACGAAACGCAGGCTGAAGACGGCGGATTCAGCAACAGTTCCTACAGTACCGCCATGTCCCTCCTCGCGCTGGCGCTGAATTATCGTTTCCTCCCCATCTATGAACGCTGAAATGAAGCCGGCTGCACGCGGCAGCCTGAGGCGGATGCTTTTGCTTTCCGGCGGAGCGACTCTGCTGGCGGCTCTCTGTTCGCCGCTCTCAGCCGCCACCGATAAAAGGGCCGGGCGCGAAGTGCCCCGCATGCTCGTGCGCGGTGGAGCGCCCGCTGCCACCAAAATCAGCTGGCGAAACGGCGAACAGCTCAAGGGCAGTCTGGCAGAGGCGGACGCCGATTTCCTCACATGGAAGACCGCGCTTTTCACGGCTCCTCTTCGTCTGAAAACGGAGGTGATTCAGCGCATCGATTTCGACAGTCCGTCTTCCCGGGCGGAGGGATCGTTCCGGCTGGTGCTGGTGGATGGCAGCCATCTTACCGGGGAAGTGGAAAAGCTGGATGACAGCTTGCTCACCTTCAAAACGAAGGACTTCGCGACGGTTTCGGTGAAACGCGACCAGATCGTGTGCCTGGAGCGGACTGGCGGACAGGGTGTCGTCATGGGCGGTCCCTTTGCGCTGCTGCCGGAAAAGAGTTTCGTCGAGAATACCGAAAACAACTTTACCGACGACGGCGTGATGATTCGGAGAGGAGGAAACGGGGAGCCTCTCGGACTTTTCCTCGCTGCTGCCGGACGGGCGGCGAGCCCCGCCTTTGGGCTGACCAGCCAGCGCGCCTTCGACCTGCCGGAAAAAAGCATGGTGGAGATTCTGATGCGCACCGAGTCCATTCCGGACCTGGTTCTGAAGTTGGCCAACGATACGGACGCCGTTTCCGTGGAGACCTGGGGCGATGAACTGGTGCTGGTGATGGGAGAACGGTTTGCCACTGCGGGAGTGCGTTTTTCGGAAAAGGACCGCCTGGCCCACCTGCGGCTGGCCTGGGACCGCAAGGAGGGGCGCTGCGCTCTCTTTGGCCCGGACGGCAAGCTGTGGGCGGAGATCACGCCTGAAAAGAAAGCGGAACCGCCGCCTCCCGCAAAGGAGCCGGAAAAGAAAACCGGCGGAAGCTGGCTGCGCCGTCTTCTGACCGCCGAGGAGCCACCGCCCGCCGTCCAGGCGCGCAGCAAGGCATCCAACGGCAAAGGAGTCACCTTGACTAACAAAGGAAGCGGCATGGTGCTGGAGCGGTTCAGCGTCACGGAATGGTCCGGTCAGCCGCCTCCCGCGCTTTCTGCCGCGGCCCCCTGTGTCGAGACGGCGGACGAAGTGATCCCCGGTGAGCCCGCGGGACAGACCGAAGCCGCTCTCAGCATCCGGCTGCCGGACGGAAAAACGCGCGATGTGCCGCTCGCCGCGGTGCGCGCCATCCGCTTTGCCCGGACGGCCAGTCTGGAGCGCGATCCGTCTCTCACCGACCTCTGGTTTGCCGATGGAAATCTGGTGCATGGCAAAGTAAAAGAATCCAAAGACAACAGGATTGCCGTGGAAACCTCTTTCGCGGCGGCGCTTGTTTCCGCGGATCTCAGTCACTGCCGCTCGATCGTATTTGCCGGCCTGACAAAGAAGACCGATGCCGGTCCCGTCCTTGCAAAACTGGACGTGATCAATGACCTCGAATACACACTGCATGGCACGCTCCAGCCTGGGGGCGGCCAGTTTCCAGGATTCCAGCCGGTGGGTGCCGTCGCGGCTCTCACCCCGGCGCAGACGAAAAACCTGACCATGACCCGCCGCATGCCGGAGGGCGGTCAGTTCGAGCGTGCACCGGCGCTCATTCATACGAAGACGGGAGAAACGCTGCCGGTGACCCTCAAAGGCGTCACCCGTGAAAAACTGGAATACGTTTGGGATGCCGCCGGTGCGCATGAGATTGAGACGGCCAAAGTCCATGCCGTCCAGTTTGCCGCTCCCGTCACCGCCAATTCCGGGTTCGACGGACCCGGGTGGCAGGTCATCGGAGACAGCCAGGCCTCGCGAAAAGGCGGCAGCGTTGTCCTCCAGCCGGGTGCCGGCATCGGGCATTCCTATCTTTTGCAGGGCGGCGACTTCAGTTTTCAGATGGCCCGCGCCTCCGGTCTCACCACACTGCGCATCCGTCTCTTCTGCCAGGGCACGGACCGCGGGTCCCAGTCGGTCAATTTCCTCGTCGGTGACTTTGGCAGTGAAATCTACTGTGGTCTCGAGCGCACGGAAGGCCAGATGGACAATCAGCGGGAGATACCCTCCCGGGGCGGAGTGAATGAAATCCGCATCGCCTTTTCCGGTGATCAGGTGGAGATGTTCGTTAATGGCACCCGCGCCGTCACAACGGGCTCCCGCTCAAAGTCTGGAAAGAAGAGCGGCACGGGCCTGATCCTGGAAACGGCCTCACTGTGGGGGAATCAGGTGGGATCGGTGAA
>DATAIE010000292.1:0-3306 GCA_036262875.1 Verrucomicrobiales bacterium | reverse complement strand
CTGTTCGAACACATGACCCTCCAGGGCGGTCCGAAAAAACCGGCAGCCGTCATCAACAGCGAGGATACCTACGGACGGCGGCTGATCCAGATGTTCGACGGAAAACTGAACGTGGTAAAATACGGGATGGGACTGACTGCGGACTTCCGGGCGACGGATATCCGCTCGAGTGTGCAGGGTACGCAGTTCACTCTTGAGGCTCGCGGGAGGACCTTCCTCGTGAGGCTGCCGCTGATCGGGCGGTTCAATGTTTACAACGCGCTCTCAGCCATTACCACGGCGTGGGCCATGGGCCTGAATCTCCGTGAGACCATCACCAACATGGGGCGCTGCCCGCAGGTGCCGGGCCGTATGCAAAGTGTGGCGGAGAACAAGCCGTTCAGAGTGTTTGTCGACTACGCGCACACTCCGGATGCGCTGGAGAATGCCCTGCGAACCCTCAAAGATCTCCAGCCGCGCCGCATCATCACGGTCTTCGGATGCGGCGGCGACCGTGATCGCACAAAGCGTCCGAGGATGGGGGCCATTTCGGAGAACCTCAGCACGTGGAGCATTGTCACCAGTGACAACCCGCGGAGCGAAGACCCTGAAAAGATCCTCGATGAAATCCGCGGCGGCATGCGCGGAGATCACGCTGAAAGCATTGTTGACCGGAGGGCCGCCATCGCCAAAGCCATAGGGATGGCGGGCGGAGGCGATATCGTCCTCATTGCCGGAAAAGGCCATGAACAGGGCCAGACTTTTGCCACGGAAACACTGCCTTTCGACGACGTCAAAGTCGCGCAGTCCGTGCTGAGGGATTGGACTCTGCCCGACCGTGGAGAAAGAAAATGAAACCAACGATCCTGGAAACCATCGCAGCATGGAGTGGCGGCGCCCTCGCGAGGGGCGACGGCGGAGCTGTGGTTGCGGCGGTTTCCACAGACACGCGCTCGATTCCTCCGGGTGCCTTGTTTGTGGCGCTGGCCGGTGAGAATTTCGATGCGCATGACTTTCTGCAGCAGGCGGCGGCCGCAGGTGCGGCGGCATTGATGGTGAGCCGCCGGGAAGGCTGGCCGGAGGGACCCGCTATCATCCGTGTGGATGACACCCTCGCAGGGCTTCAGCGGCTGGCGCGCAACTACCGTCGCGACTGGGGCGGCACTGTGGTGGGCCTCACCGGCAGCAACGGAAAGACATCTACGAAAGACCTCACGCACGCCGTGCTCCGCGGGCGGGGACAGGTGAGCGCCACGAAGGGAAATCTGAACAACCACGTGGGCCTGCCGCTGACAATTCTATCCATCGCGGCGGAGGACAGAATCGCCGTCTGCGAGATGGGCATGAACCACCCGGGAGAAATCGCGCCGCTGGCGGCGATTGCCGCGCCGGATGTGGCCATCATTACGAACGTCGGCACGGCGCACATCGAATTCATGGGCACCCGTGAAGCCATTGCGGTGGAAAAGGGAATGCTGGTGGAGGCCGTGCATGAAGGCGGCTGTGTCATTCTGAATGCGAATGACGATTTCACGTCTTCGCTTGCCCGCCGCAGCCAGGCGCCGGTGCTTACCGCTGGCATTGAAGCGGGAGACATCCGGATCACGGGACTCGTCACGGACGGGACCGGCAGCCGGTTTATTCTCCATCTCCCGGATCAGACGTCCGCTCCGGTGCATCTCCCTGTGCCCGGTCGCCACATGGCGGGAAATGCCGCCCTCGCGGCAGCCGCCGGTTTCCATTTTGGAATGCGCATCGAGGAAATCGCCGCAGGCCTGGAGTCTGCGGAACTGACCAAAGGCCGGCTGCAAATGCGCCGGGCAGGAGGACTGACAATTATCGACGATACCTACAACGCGAGTCCCGACTCCTCCGCTGCGGCGCTGGAGACGCTGGCGGGATTCGCCTGCACGGGTCGTCGAATTGCCGTGCTTGGCCGCATGGCGGAACTGGGAGTTCACAGCCAAGAGGCTCACCTCGCACTCGGCAAGGCGGTGCATCAGCGCGGCATCGACCTCCTCTTCACCTCCGGGACCAGCGAGGCCCGGCTCATCGTAGAGGGCTTCCTGGCAGCGGGGGGAAATCCCGGCGCAGTCCGCGCCTTTGACGACCACACCGCCTGCGCCGCCGGCCTGCGCCGCGAAGCGACCGCGGAGGACATCATTTTGATCAAAGGCAGCCGCTCGACGGCAATGGAAAAGATCATCTCACTTCTCACCGACTAGTCCCCATGCTCTATTGGATTTACGAACAGTTCCGGTCACTGGACGGTCAGCTTGGCGGCAAGCTGACGAATGTCTTCCAGTACCAGACCTTCCGTTCCATGACGGCGTGCATCCTGGCGTTCGTACTGACGCTGCTGCTGGGCGACCGCGTCATTCGCAAGCTCATTTCGATGAAGATCGGGCAGCCGGTGCGCACGAAAGAGGAGGTCAACCAACTCTATGAACTGCACGGCAAAAAAGCCGGCACGCCGACGATGGGCGGCATCCTCATCATCGGCAGTCTAGTGATCGCGGCACTGTGCTGCTCCCGCTGGAACAACCCGCTGCTGTGGCTTGTCCTGTATGTGACCGTCGCCCTTGGGGCGCTGGGATTCGTGGATGATTACATGAAGGTTTCGAAGAAGAACTCCAAGGGCGTGAATGCCCGCGGAAAGCTGATCGTGCAGTGGGCTGTCGGACTCACCGCCGGTTACTGGCTCTATCAGATGCCAGGGCAGGAGGATTATTTCCGTCAGCTTCAGTTGCCGTTCTTCAAAAAAGAGCTGTTCGAAATCAAGGACATGGGCTGGCTCACGGTGCTTTTCTTCGCCGTGGTCATCGTGGGCTGTTCGAATGCAGTAAACCTCACGGACGGCCTCGATGGTCTGGCCAGCGGCTGTGCGGTGAGCGCGGGACTGGCCTACGGCGTGTTTTGTTACGTCACGGGCAACAAGGATCTCGCGAAATACCTTCTCATCGAGCACAACTCCTTCGCTGGCGAACTGGTGCCGGTGGCGCTGGGTCTCGTGGGGGCGTGCATCGGCTTCCTGTGGTTCAACTGTTTCCCGGCCCGCGTGTTTATGGGCGACACCGGCAGCATGGCCATCGGCGGCTGCATTGCCGCCACGGCGATCTGCTGCAAGCAGGAGGTGGTGCTCCTCATCGTGGGCGGCGTCTTCGTGATGGAGGCCACTTC
The DNA here is from genome assembly GCA_036262875.1 of Verrucomicrobiales bacterium. GTDB lineage: Bacteria > Verrucomicrobiota > Verrucomicrobiia > Verrucomicrobiales > V1-33 > V1-33. The sequence goes on along the minus strand of DATAIE010000292.1, from coordinate 147 downwards.
CGTGATGCTTCAAATCAGCTGGTTTAAGATCAGCCGCAAAATTTACGGGGAGCCCCGCCGCCTGTTCCGCATGACCCCCATTCATCACCACTTCGAGCTGAAGGGCTGGAAGGAAAGTCAGGTCATCGTCCGCTTTTGGATTCTCAG
>DATAIE010000291.1:0-2401 GCA_036262875.1 Verrucomicrobiales bacterium | reverse complement strand
GGCAGCATACTCGCGCAAAGGGACCCAATTCGCCTCATCGTCCATTTCGAGAAATCCGCTGTACCATTCCACTCCGTCGAGGGGCAGCGTGGCGGCCATATCGAGCCACTGGCGGAGGTTCATTTCGCCCGTCTTGCAGAGCGGGACCATGTAAGCTTTCGGAACGGCGCAGAGTTTTGGCATGGGAGAGAGTGAAATCGCGGAAAAACCAAACTCATGGAGCAGTACCGCCCGCCCGGCAACCAGTGTCCGGCGGGAATTACACCGGAAAAATCAACACGGGGAGAGTGGCCCGCATCCTGCTTTTGCGGTAATCTCCCGTTAAAAACTGACCACGACTATGAACACGACAGCTGAGATACTTCTGAGCCGGAACTTCGTTGAGTTCGGGCCGTTTACCCGCGACGAGCTTTCGGTCTTCGCAACGCGCGGCATTTTGCTCGACGGTGATTTCGTGAAGGAAAACGGAGGCGAAGCGTGGCTGCCCTGCACGGAGTGGGTGGCGGCTCTGACGGCACCAAAAGCCGCGGAGCCCCCGAAGAAAGCACCGGCCAAAAAGAAAGCGGCAAAACCCAAAGCGTAACCGCCTATTCAACCGCCGGTGCCACTCTCACCACCAGCGGCGGGCCGGTGAAATAGCGGCCACAGACCTCGCGCACCTCGTCGAAGGAAATACGGCGAACGCGCTCCAGCACCTCTTCGCTGTGGTTGTAGCCGAGGCCGTAAAGTTCATCGAGCGAGGCCACCTGCGCGAGTCCCGCGCTGTTCTGCTGCTGCATGGCCTGCTTTCCAATCCAGGTTTTGCGCGCACGGTCGATTTCCGCTTCGGTCAGCCCCCCGCTCGCCAGCAGGTGGATTTCCTTGATAAGTTCGGCCTGAGCAAAATCCAGCTTCTCGGGGGCGGTACTCAGGTAAAAGGCGAACATACCCGGGCACATGCCAAGGATCTGGGTCGCTCCTACACTGTAGGCGAGCCCATGTTTTTCACGGATGGCTTCGAAGAAGCGGCTGGCCATATCCGAGCAGGCTTCATCGATCAGGTCGAGGACGACGCGATCGGAATGGGTGAGCGGCACTGTGGGAAATCCGGCCACCAAAAACGCCTGCTTCCGGTCCTTTGCCACATCAACGGCACGCCCCGCATGCGGCGGGATGGCCGGGAGTGAATCCTCCTCCTGACGTGAACCGGACGGCATGGAGGCAAACGCCGCGGCGCAGAGGTCCCGGACTTCCTCGAATCGAACGTCGCCAAAGACAGAGAGCACCGTGTTGCCTGACAAGACTTTGGAAGCATGGAAAGCCGCCAGTTTTTCCGGGGAAAGAAAGGCCAGTGATTCGGGAGAACCCTCCCGGTTCAGGGCAAACGGATGGTCCCCATAGGCCGCACGGCGGAGTTCGCGGAAAGCGATGAATGAAGGATGATCCTCCTGCTGCTTGAGCGCGGCGATCTGACGCTCGATTTCCCGCGCCACTTCATCCGCAGGAAACACGGGCCGCAGGAGCACATCCGCCCAGAGATCGATGCCGGTGCGGAGGTCGGGCTTCAACACCTGCACGGACACAGAAAAACTGCTGCCGGCGCTGTCCGCCCCAATGGAGCCGCCGCCACCCTCAATCAGGTCCGCGATTTCATCGGCAGTGCGGTTCTGCGTGCCTTTGACCAGCGTACGCGCCATGAGCCTGCCGAGGCCGCTGTCAGCAGGCGTCTCCGCCAGCACACCGCCGCGCAATGCCGCGTGCAGGGAGACCAGCGGCAGGCGGGCATCCTCGCGCACCAGCAGCGTCAGGCCGTTCGGGAAGACGTGACGCTTCACCTCGTCCGGCTTTGAAACGGCAACGTGAACCCGCTCCGCTGCCAGAGCTCCCTCCGGATTGATGGAAATGCTAGTCAGCGATTCCTCACGCAGGTACCGCTGCGCCACCGCCTGCACCTGGGCCGGGGTCACGCGTCCCACGGCGGCCAGGTAGTCGCGGGAAAACTCCGTGTTAGCCGTGGCATGCCAGTTGCCCCCGATGTCAGAAGCCATGCCGCGCGTGGACGTCAGTCCCTGCAACTGATCCGACAGGAACATGCGGCAGGCACGCTGCACCTCCTGCTCCGTGACGCCGCGCTCCTGCACGGCGGTCAGTTGCTCCAGCATAGCCTGCTCCGCGGCAACGCGTTTGTCAGGATCACACTCGGCGCTCATGTAAAAGATGCCGCCCTGCACGGGGGTGTAGGCACCTGCGCCCACTCCGTGGACCAGGGCCTTGCGCTCTCTCACTTCACGCCAGAGGCGCGATGTGCGCCCGCTTCCCATGAGCGTGCCAAGGACCTCCAGCGCAGCGGTGTCTTCGTGGAGAAGTCCCGGAATGCGCCAGGCAAGCTCCATTTTGGTTAGCTCTGTGGCAAAGGTTTCAT
>DATAIE010000290.1:0-3724 GCA_036262875.1 Verrucomicrobiales bacterium | reverse complement strand
GCCCTAAAGGCGGCAAGGCGAGCCGTGAAGGTTATTACTACCGCCAAACCTACCGTATCCGCACGAAGCCTTTCCGGCTTGATTGCGTCTACACCAGCCCTGTTACAACGTGGAAAGACAAGGCCGCCGAGTAAGGCTCCTGCTCCAGTGCCGCACAATACCACTCCGGCACCCCCTCCCCGGCAATGATAGCATTCCTTCGCAGACATAAAAAGCTCTCGACGGTCATTGGTCTTTTCGTCGCGTGGTGGGTCGCCGTGCCTGTTTGCGGCTTTGTCATGGCCTGGTTCGATATCGCACGCGGGCACTATGAAATTCGCACGGCGGGCCTGCCCCCAAAGTGGGGTGGGAACTACTCCCGCCTGCTTCGGGAGCGCTATGGCATCAGGCGTGTCGTCTTTGCGGGATGCTCCATCGGCTTATCGGAAAGTCTGTATGCCTGCGCCTACGATGCCGTCTCCATGACGGCAGCCAAACGCAAATTCGGCTCGGATGTGTTTGCGGAATGCGCAGCGGATGCCCGCAAGGCATGGGAGGCAGAGAGGATCGCAGAGGCAGACGCAGAAGCGAAGCAAGCGATCGGAACCTTACTCCCGCCTAACTAATATTCGACCGGCGTCACCTGTTTTGGATCGCGCGGGCGCGCCGTGCTCACCTTGCCGAACCGCCCCAGGATCAACGAGAGCAGCAGCCCGGCTCCGCCTCCAATGAGAGTCCACAGGGTAGAGCGCTGACGAATCCCGGGATCGACCGGATTCATCGCCGGCACTCCTTTCTCCAGAATCTCTGCGTATTCCACGCCCGGCACGGGTGCGGCCAGCGCGGCCAGTTCGGCTTTTGCTTTCTCGAGCTGGGCCGTTTCCGCCAGCCAGTCTCCGCGCAGCTTCTCCAGTTCACCGGTAAGTGTCAGGCCTTTGATGGCGGCATCGTTGCCAAATTCGGGCATCAGTTTGGCAGCCTCCAGCGCCTCCCGCAGCGCGACCCGTTTTCGGAGACTGGAAATGTCGAGCGTCTCCACGTGCGCGGCGAGGAGGACACGCTGCTCGTATTGTTTTCCGCCCGGCGTCTGGCCGGGCGGTTCCTTTTCTCTGTAAAATTCCCCGCGCGCGACCACCACCCCATTCACGAGCGAGGCGCTCTCAGCGGTCTTCGAACTTCGAGCCACCACACGGATCAGCGTGTCACCGGACGCCGTTTCAATGGCGATCATCTTCCTCAGCCTTTCCACGCAACTCTCCGGAGTCATATTCCATTCCGCATCGAGATTCAGGTTTCTGACGACCCTCAAAAGATTCTCCTGCGACCCCATGGCTGCCGCCTCTGACTTCACCCACTCCTGCGGCGAAGCCCCTGCCGGAGCAGTCGCCGGGCGCACCGGACGGCACAGTGTGACGCTTTCGAACTCGATCTTCTCCGTGAAATTGAGATACATCCCGACAATGCCTCCGGCGATGACTCCTGCGAGAATGAGCCAGAGGGTATAGCGGGGAAAAAGGGACCTGGGTTGCGCATTCATGTGCCGCCGAGGCTAGGCGGCGGCCCTCGTTTCGGCGATGATTTTTTCCAGCCCTTTCGGCAGACTCCCGCTACTCCTTTGTCTTGAATCCGAGATACGTGCCGTTGCTGATGGCCATGAGCACCAGCAGTGTTTCGGCAAACACCGGCATCGACATCATATGGACCACATTCCAGATGAAATAGATGCCCAGCACCACCGTCCAGAGCACCACCTGCACGCGGTGAAAGCTCGCCCCGTTGTCGCCTCCGATGCAGATATCATCAAAGAATCCGTTGATACCAGTTCTGTCTGATTTTTTAGTCGGCAGGGCTCCGTTGTCGATCACCGTTGCACTCAATCCCGTGGCGGCACTGATGCCCAGCAGCACGAGCACCTGCGCGGGAATATACTCCAGGCTGTAGCTGGCCGCCGCCACGCCCGCGAAGCACGAAAGAACGATAACGCCCCAAAAGGCCATCTGCGTGCGGCCGAGACTGAACGCGTTGGCAGGATCGCCCCTATCGCGCAGCATGTGCGGCCATCTCCACAAAATCAATCCGCACAGCACCAAACAAAACAACCCGGCACAATAGCCCCACACCGGATACTCCGTGGCCTTGAAAGGCGTATCCGCGGAAGTGCCGTAGGCCACCGGCACGGGATGGAGACTGCCGATGGCAATCGCCACCGCCGCGTCCTGGGAATTGGAGGCGTCCTGACGGAAGAAGGCGTCCCAGGCCTCCCGCGAGACTTTATCCTCTGACTTCCGCTCCACGGTGAAGTGCACGATCACCTCTTTTCCGTTGAAGCGGTCACTAGCCGTGTTCGCCTTCTTCAGTTCTTCGGCTTTCGCGGTATAGTCCTTTTCTGCAGCAGCTTGTTTGACCATCACCACAGCGTATTCCTTTTCCGCAGCATCTCTCTTTTTCATCGCCGCGGCGAATTCCCTTTCGGCGGCTTCCTTTTGATCCGCCGGCGCAGCATCCCGTTTTTCGCCGGCTTTTATAACGTCCGCGGCGACCGCCGCCTGCTCCGCATTGGCTTTTGCGACCTCCGCCGCCGCGGCATTCCGTTTTTCGTCAGCCTCCCTTTCAGCGGTCTTTTTGCTCTCCGCCTCCTGCCCCGCCTTCAGATGAGCATCCACCTCCTCCGCGCCACTGTAGGTGGAAGTGTAGGTGGACTTCAGTCCTGGAATTTCGATCCCGTTCAAATACAGGACCAGCTTGCGGTTGGCCGGCCCCTTTCCCGCCTCGGCGAGGATGGCCTTTGCCTGAGCGCCGGTGGCGCGGATATCCAGCCCGCCGCCCAGCAGAATAACTTTGGATTTCACCTCCAGCTCCGCCGCGTGGAGAACATTCGCAGACAACCGGAGGACTCCCATGAACAGGAGAGAAAGATACAAAGAGCAGGGTGATTTCACAGCAATACAGGGATGTTTTCCCTGTGATACCGGTCCCGCTGCACTTTGTGACACAATATCGCAAAAAAGGCGGCGTCCCCGCCTCACTTTCCGCCCGCCAGCACCAGCAACCCCGCTGTGATGAGGGTCGCCCCGGCGCCCATGCGCCAGGTAAAGGGCTCACCCAGCAGCAGCACAGAGAGCGCCAGCGTCACGAGGATGCTGCCCTTATCCACCAATGATACAAACGACACCGTGCCCTCATGCATCGCACGGTAATAACAGATCCACGAAAGCGTGGTGGCCAGAGCGGACAACGCGAGCAGAGTGATCGGTTGCCATCCCGCCTGCTGGATCGCCGCACCGGCCTTTGCCGGGCCGGTCCAGATGAGGGTATTCAACATCACAAAGCCAAAGACGAACACCGTGCGCACCGCCAGCCCCAGGTCCGCACCGAGCACCTTCAAACCGGCCTTGGCAATGACAGCGGTGACTCCCGCGAAGAACGCGGCGGCGAAGGCATACAGTTTCCAGCGTTCCATAAAGCGTTAGGATTGAAGGGCCTTCGCAATCATAACCACAGGCTGCGGAAAAACAATTCCCCGCGCTGCGGCACAGTTTACGGATTGCGAAAACCGGCCCGCGCGATTGAATACCGGAAAGTTGACGAGGGATGAATGACCTTGTAACCTCATTGCCGGAAAGTCCGCTTTCTCCTGCACCCGCTGACGATCCCCGCGGAGACGAACGACTCGTTCAAGCGCAGGCGCGCGTCACGTGGGGCGATCCGGCGGAGGACGTGGTGGTCTTTCTCGCATCGCAGGGAA
>DATAIE010000289.1:0-3566 GCA_036262875.1 Verrucomicrobiales bacterium | reverse complement strand
AATCCGCCGTGGTGGTCCTGTGCGAATGCGGTGGAGACTATCCTGGATTATGCGGCCCGCTCTTCCGGCACGTCCCGCCTGCCGGCGCTTGCTGCGATGTGGGAACAGCATCATGCGAACGGCGATCAGGCGCCTGTGGTGATTGCGGAACTGAAGCGGCGCAAACAGTGGACAGAGGCCGACGAAGCAAAACGCCAGGCGCGTGCCAAAGTCCGCCTCACAACAAAGGCGGGCTACGACGAATTCAAAAACGAATACCTCGATGATTCCGGCTGGTGGGCGCTCGCCTGGCTGAAAATGTACGACTGCACCAGAGGGACGAAATACCTGCAAACCGCGAAGGCCATCCACGCCCACATGGCAAAGCACTGGAGAGCGGAGGGCGGCGGTGTGCTTTGGCATCTTGAGGACAAGCAACCGGTCGCCAATGCGATCACCAACAGTCTCTTTCTGATCCTGTCCGCCCGGCTCTATGAGCGTACGAAGGAGCCCGCGTTTCTGAAATGGGCGCAGCGGGCGCATGACTGGGTCCACCAAAATGCACTCTATGACGGCACGGCGGTGGTGGATGCGCCGGGCCACAAGGGGGATCACTGGACTTACAATCAGGGAGCCTGGATCGGCGGATTGACGGCTCTTTATCTGGCCACCGGCACACAGGCCTATTTGGATGAGGCCGCGCAGGTGGCGGACAGCATTCTGCACCGTGCAGGACTTTTCCAGGAGGGCGTGCTGGTGGAAAAGCTCGGCACCAGCGGCTGGGACCCCGGGCTCTTCAAAGGTGTGCTCATGCGTTATCTCGGAGTATTGCGCGATGTCCTGAGAGACCGGAAGTTTCAACCCGCCCTCGCAGAGGAGATCGACAAAAACCTCCGGTCCTCTGTGAAGTCCATGATCCTGAACGCCACGGACAAAAACGGCCAGTACGGTGTGCAGTGGCGGAAAGAGCCCAAAGGGCAGGAGTTCAACTATAATACACAAACCGCAGGCCTCGCGGCCCTGGCTTCCCTTCTGCGGTTTTCTTCCCCTTGAATCATGCGGAGAAGCCCCTCAATCGCTCGAAGGGGAAAGGTAAAAGTCCATCGCTTCAAAACCAGTCCAGCCCCGACGTTTCCGGTTGGCCGGTCATCAGGTTGAACGATTGCACCGCCTGGGACGCGGCCCCCTTCCACAGATTGTCCTCTGCACTGAGGAGAATGCAGCGGCCGGTGCGCGTGTCCCAGGACCAGCCGATGTCGATAAAGTTCGTGCGCACCACATCCTTGGTATCTGGACACACATTGCGCCCGCGCAGCCGGACAAACGGTGCGCTGCCGTAGAACTCCCGGTACACTGCATCCAGGTCCGCGTTTTCCTTCCCAGGCTGCGGTGCGGCATAGATGGTGGTGGCGATGCCCGCGGTGACAGGGATTAGATGGGGCGTGAAGGTGATTTTCAGGTCTTCACCCGCTGCGCGGCTGAGTTCCTGTTCGATCTCGCTCAGATGCCGGTGCTTCGGCACGCTGTAGGCGCGCACGCTTTCGTTGCACTCGCAAAACAGGAGCGGGATGGATTCCTTTCTCCCGGCTCCGCTGACGCCGCTCATGCTGAAGACGCAGATGGTATGCGGCTGGAGAATGCCCGCTTTGAGCAAGGGAATGAGCGGCACCAGCACGCTCGTGGGATAACATCCCGGCGACGCCACCAGGCGCGCACTGCGGATAGCCTCACCGTGAATTTCCGGCAGGCCATACACAGCCTCCTCCAGCAGAGCGGGAGCGGGATGCGGGTGGTCGTAAAATTCCTGATATACCGCCGCATCCTTCAACCGGAAGTCAGCGCTGAGATCGATCACGCGAATGCCCCGCTCCAGAAGGCCGATGGCGTATTCATGCGCCACACCATGCGGCAGCGCGAGAAAGGCAACCTCCGCGCCGCTAGCCGCGATAGCATCCGTGTCCGGAGCGATGAAGGTCAACTCCGCCGCGGAGCCGGCGGCCTTGAAACGCGGAAAGACCGAAGCGATGGACCTTCCCGCAGCCTGACGCGACGTCACGCACACCAGTTCCGCAGCAGGATGCCGCAGAAGGATCCGCAGGAGCTCAATGCCGGAATACCCGCTCGCGCCGAGGACGGCGACTTTCGTCTTCTTCATGTGCTTACGGAGCGTTATCGCACCGCCGGGGGCAAGAGGGGAATGCGCTGCGCTCGCAGCCTGGCCGCGATGCCCGCCCGTGCCGTCTCCTAACAAGGCGCCGCCGCGGGATCTTTTTCCGTTAGCCGGGTTGCCGCGTTAGCGCTTGGCCGCAGCCTGGGCGCGCAAACGGTTCTGGAATTCCTCCTGGAGCGTATCCGGATGGCGCGCATTCAGAAGCGCCTCCTCCAGCGAAAGGTGACCATTCACCGTGAGGTGCAGCAGGCTGTCGTCAAAGGTATGCATCCCGTAGGAGGAGCCCACTTGCATGAGGCTGTAGACCTGCTCGAAACGGTGATCCCGGATCGCTGCCTGGATACCGCCATTGACCACCATCACCTCCGTGGCCATCACGCGGCCTGGCGCATCGGCGCGGGGCAGGAGGCGCTGGGAAATCACGCCGATGAGAGCTCCGGCGAGCTGCGTGATAATCTGCGCCTGCTGGTTGGCTGGAAACACGTCCACCACCCGGTCGAGTGCGCCCACGCAACTCCGAGTGTGAATCGTGGAGATGACAAGGTGTCCCGTTTCCGCCGCAGTGAGCGCGGCGGCGATGCTCTCCTGGTCGCGCATTTCAGACACGAGGATGACATCCACGTCCTGGCGCAGGGCCGCCCGGAGAGCGGCGGGGAAACTGTGTGTGTCGTGCCCGATCTGGCGCTGTTTGATGAGGCCGTATTTATGCTCGAAGGCGAATTCGATAGGGTCCTCCACTGTGACGACCATGTTCGACCGCGTCTCCAGAATGCGGCGGGTCATCGCGGCCAGCGTGGTGCTCTTGCCGGTCCCGGTCATCCCCGTGACGAGCAGCAGGCCCTGGGTGGCTTTGCAGAATTCAGCGATTTGCGGGGAATGCCCCAGCGTATCCAGTTCCGGCGCTTCGCTGGGCACATAGCGGAAGGCGGCCTCCACGTTGCCTCGGGCGATGTGCGCATTGCCCCGGAAACGGCCCACGCCCTCTACATTAAGCGCAAAGTCGAGTTCCCAGTCCTTTTCCAGCTTGGCGCGCTGGGTGTCCGTGAGGATCGCCATGATGAGGTCCCGGCAGAGCTGCGGGTCCATGTCAAACTCCTCCAGAGGCACGAGCTTGCCGTCGATCCGCGCCGCCGGCGGAGCGGAAACCAGGAGGTGAAGGTCGGAGCCGCCGTGTTCGCGCGTGGCGGCCAGATAGTCGAGAATGTCGCGGGCCATGGGATGTAAAGTTAGGAATTGAAAGTTGAGGACGGAGAGATTTTGAGGTCAGGACACGCCGCGGAGCGCACGATTGAATTCGAAGCTGTTGCCGCTGTTTGAGAGGGCCACTTCGTAGTCCACCAGCCCGGCGCGGCAGGCGGCGACCAGTGACTGGAGCAGCGAGCAGTTCGCGGGATCGTCTCCACGGCGGATGTGCTCT
>DATAIE010000288.1:0-6450 GCA_036262875.1 Verrucomicrobiales bacterium | reverse complement strand
ACGGGAATGCTGGACGACTCCTCGGCCGGGTTGGCTTTTTACCCGCTGGACACGCCGGATGGCATCGACGTGTTCGATCAATACAAGGGCCATGATTCGGGCATCGTTCTCTCGGCGCCGGCGGGCGCGCGCCGGGCGTGGTTCAGTCGCGATGGCAGGCGCGCCGCAGCGGTGGACCGGAAAAACATCTACCGCTGGCAATTGCCGGAGAGCGCGCCTCTGGTGGCAGCCTATCCGGCCACCGTCAGAGTGAACCACGTCACGATGTCGAAGGACGGTGCCCGGATCGCCACCGTCTCAGTCGCACCGCAGTTCGATGTGCTGGTGTGGGATTTTGCCACACCGGAACCGCGCCTGCATTTGAAGCATCCGGACGGCGATATCATGGCAGCCCGCATCAGTCCTGACGGAAAAAGGGTGGCCGTGGGCAGTTGGGACGCCTATGCGCGTCTCTATGATGTCAAAACCGGCCTGCCGGCGGGAAATATGATGCGTCATGCCCGGGGTGTCAGGACCCTCGACTTCAGCCCTGACAGCAGGCTCCTGGCGACAGGGGGCTGGGATGCGACGGCCCGGCTGTGGGATGCCGCCACGGGGCGCGCCGCTTCGCCTTCGCTCAATCATGCCGGCTATGTGCAGGCGGTGGTCTTCAGCCCCGATGGCACGCGACTGGCGACCGTTTCTCAGGATGAAATGGTGCGCCTGTGGAATGTCCAGCGGACCGGCCAACCGCCCGCGCGGCTGACGCTGCGGCACGGAAACGCTCTGCTCGCGGCAAAACTGAGCCCGGACGGACGCCTTATCGCCACGACTGGAGTGGACAAAAAGTTGAAATTTTGGAACATGGCGGACGGTGCGCTTCTCATGGATTGCCCGGAGACAGCCTCCATCACCCGTCTGGCTTTCAGCCCTGACAACCAACTGCTGGCCGCAGGCTTCGACGACGGGAGGGTGGAATTTCTGGACGCCGGCACAGGGAAACTTGTCAGGAAAACCACCGGACACGCGAAGGTGGTCACGTCTGTCCGGTTCAACCGCGACGGGTCTCTTCTGCTCACCGGGAGCGACGACGGCACCGCACGGGTGTGGCGGACAGCGACCGGCGACGCCGCCTTCCCGCCGCTGCAGCATCCTGACAAGGTCAAGGACGCCGCCTTCAGCGATGACGGTCAACTGCTGGCTACGGGCTGTCTGGATAAAACGGCCCGGCTCTGGAGTGTCCTCACCGGAGCGCCCGCAGGTCCGCCGCTGCGACATCCCAGTGAAGTGCGCACCGTGGCGTTCAGTCCGGATGGAAGCCGGCTGCTCGTTGCTGTCGCCGACGCCTCGCAGGATGCCCGGGCCGCTCAGATGTGGAGAGTCTCCACCGGCGAGCCGGCAGGCCCGCCGCTCCAGCATCACGACGGTGTGCTCTGTGCGGCCTTCAGCCCGGACGGGACATATGCGGTCACCTGCGGTGAAGATACGGTTGCGGTAGTGTGGGATACGATCACTGGCGAAGCGCTCACTCCTCCACTGCGGCATGGTTCTTATGTTTCGAAAGCCGTGTTCAGCCCAGACAGCAGGCTGCTGCTAACGTTCTCCTCAGACAATACCGGTCGCGTGTGGGACGCCCGCACCGGGGAGCCGGTGACGCCGCCCCTGCCGCACGACAATGCCGTGGAAGACGGGCAATGGACCGCCGACGGACGGGAAGTGATCACCGTCTCTCTCGATGGCACGGCGCGCGTCTGGGATGTGTCTCCGGCCACCGCCCCGCTCGACGAATTGCAGCGCGAAGCCGAATTATTTTCCTCACACCGGCTCCAGCCGGGTCTCGGGATTGTCCCGCTCACCTCCGCGGAAATCCGTGAGCGGTGGGAGGCTCACAGGGCACGGAAGTAACTGCTCAGGGCGGGCCTCAGGAAAAATATTTCCAAATCCGTGGCCCCTTTTTCCGGCGGATTGCGCACGGCGGGCAGAACCACCTGTCTGCTCATGAAATTCCACCTTCCTTTTCCTTTCGCATCTCTGGTTGTCGCCGCCGGTTTCGCCGCGTGGGCGGGGTGGGCTCATGCGGCTCACACCGCTTATGTGTTCAACACCGACGGTGCGGCCCTGCCCCAGGCACTGATTGATGCCATCAATGCCCATGGCGGAGCAGGAACGCAGATCGTGGAAATCAAGCCCGGAACGACAACGGCCACGCTCAACGGCGCCAGCATCAGTGACATGGGAGAGGTCACCCTGCCGCGCTTCGATCTGGTCATCGGCAACGCTTATCCTCCTAATCCGGTAGCCCGTCATTATATCGTCGCCGGTAACCTGGAACTGAGTCCGTCCCAAAGCATTTGGGGCTGGGGCAGCCGTCTGCTGAAACTGGAGGTGCTGGGAGATGCCTGGTTCCTGCCTTCATCAATGGTGAGTGTCGGTGCCGTGGGAAGGCTGGGAGGAGCCGGCGGAGGCAACGGCGGGAGCGCCGTCGATCATCCCTACCGCAGTTTGGTCTACTCCCAGGGCGGTCCCGGGTATGCCCAGGGTGGAGGGGCTCCCCCTTTGTCCGCAAAGGGCGCGGACGGAGGAACCGGCAACACGCCTTCAGCATATACCTCCTTTTTTAACATATTTGTTCCGGCGACCAGCTACATTTCCTCGGTGTCTGGCGGCGATGGCACCGTGGGGCAGGGGGACGCTTATTTTGTGCAGCAGGCCCTTTCATCGTGTAAAGGCGGCCAGGCATCGATTTGGAACGGCAGTGAACCGGGCGGTGGTGGCGGTGGACACGGGGGGGACGCGGGCTTCAGCGGATCGTTTGCCACCAATGGATTCGATGGCGGACGTGGAACCGATGGCGGCCCCGGTGTGAACGGTTTCAATGGCAGCAGCGGCTCACTGATGACGCTTGCCGGAACCGCGACCCATCTGCGGGGTGGCAGCGGCGGGGGGGCGGGGGCTACCGGCGGGACGGGGCAGATAGGGCGCCGTGGTGGCGGGGGTGGTGGAGGCGGCGCGAGCGGTACCGACACCATTATCAATTCAATACCCCGAGAGGGTGGTCGCGGAGGAATCGGTGGTTTTCCGGGAACCGGCGGTCCTGGCGGGAAAGGCGGAGATGGCGGTGGTGGTGGTGGTGGCTTGCAATTGATTGTCAGAGGGAAGTGCACCAACACGGGCACCTTCGCCGCAAACGGGACCCCGGGCCTGCCTGGCGGGGCCGGATCCGCTGGTTCCAACGGGGTGGCCGGTGGGGGCGGACAGGAAGGCGAACAGACCATTTTTTTGGATGGCGGAAAAGGCGGGGATGGCGGGACCGGCGGAAAAGGAGGCAACGGCGGCAGTGGCGGAAACGGAGTGTCCGGGTCCGGCGGTAACATTCAGATTGTCGCCGGCGATTACCAGCAAATGCCGGGTGCCACCTTCAATACGGCCGGCGGTCCCGGTGCACCGGCGGGACTGGTGCAGATTCACGCCTTCAACAATGTCTCGCAAAATGCTCCCTTCGGAGCTTTCGCGTATGGCGCGAATCCCTACCGCTCCTACTCCAACGGCTCTCTGGCCCTGATTCCTCTTCCGGGTGCGGACCCCTCTTTCACGCCATATATCCCGGTCCTGGGCGGAGCGGCCACCTCGGGACTGCTTTCCAGTTTCACGGCCTCCTCCCCCATTGCGACGGTACTCCAACCGCCCGCGGGTGCCATCGGAGCCGCGGTGCGTTTGCCCACCAGTTCCTATTTCAGCAATTTCCCGGGCTACGATCTCATTCTGATCACTCCCTTGAAACCAGGAGTGCCGGTCAGGGCGCCCCGGCTCAGCCTGATCAATGCCACGGACGCAGCGAATGCAGGTGCCGTCATCGGTTCCGGCGGATGGGTTCCTAACGGACCGCAGCCGCTGCTTTATGAAACCGGTGATGCGAGCAATCCGGTCTACGCGCCAGGAGCTGCGGGACCGTACGGCGGCGACCTGGAGTATGACAGAGGTTTCGCTACCCTCGTGGAGAAGGGCAAGGCTTTCAACATCACGCTGCAAAGCACCATTTACGGCCTGCCGCGCACCTTCAGCTACGCGCCTTTTGTCGCCAACCCCGCCAACCCGAACCACTACAACGGCTCTTCGTTCTACATTTATGACCGCGGCCTGATGGAAACCACGATCACGTCCAGCAACGGATTCAACGCCGATCAGGATTTAATCGTGTCGTCAGCGGAGGGCGGAGAGAACCGGTCTGCCTCCGTCCTCCTGCGCAGGGGAGGCACGGCTCAGTTTCGTTTTCTCTCAAAGAATATGGGCAACGGCTGGTCCGATGCCTCGGGCTCCTACCGCGTCACCTACTATAATCAGATGGGGACGAAGATCACCGAAGATCAAAACTACTCCTCCATCCCGAGGGAAGGAGCGGCCATCGACAGAGTGGTCAGTTCTTTCACTGGCGGGATGGGTGCCAGCCCTAACGCGGAGATCGCCACCCTGACCCTGACGCCCAATTACGACTTCGCCACGCCCCGTCCCTCACAATTCACCCTTACCGGCAGCCTCGTGGGCCCCCTTCCGGACTTCAGCGGATTGGATCCGTCCGGAGGACTGTCGTTTTCCACCGACACGGTCCAGAATGTGTCGCGTACGATAGAGTTGAAGAATCTGGCTGCGCTCCTTCCGTCCGACTGGGTAAGCATCATCACGGCGCATCCGGAACTGACGCAACTCATGATCTTGAACGTCACCGTCACCGGGCCTAACGCCTCCGCTTTTCGCCGCGTGGATTTTCCTTCGATCCTCCAGCGCGGGGAGAGCGGAAACTTCCTCGTGGACTTCCGCCCGCCCGGTGCGGGCAATTATTCTGCCACGCTTCGGATCGTGACTGACCACAATGCCAATCCCGGACAGCCGGGCACCGTCTTCGAAATTCCGCTCACGGGTTATGCCGGAACCTTTGCTGCATGGGCGCAGTCACTGCCGGACGGAAAACGCAGTCCTAACGACGACGCCAATGGCAACGGTATCAGCAATCTGCTCGACTACGGCCTCAATGCGCCGCCGGGTGCTGTCTCCCTGCCGTGGCTGGTTAAAACGGTGCTGCCTGGCGGCCTGCCTGGCACACGGATGGAGTTTGACCTGCCGGTGGTGGAGCGTCCTGACATTCGCTGGTCAGTCTCGGGCTCGTCCGACCTCGTGAACTGGCAAATCGTGGCCCGCCGCTCTGCGTCCGGAACATGGACCCTGACTGATCCTTCAGACTCCGCCACGGAGACGCTGCTGGCTGGCGGTCGTCGTGTCGGTCTTACCCGTCCTGCTGGAAATCCGCGGCAATTCCTGCGTCTCAATGCTGACCAGGCCTCCGTTTCCAACACTTACAATAATGATTTCACGGGCCAGGCGAGGGCCGTGCTGCGGGGCAGTGCCGTGCTGGACGGCGGCACGCTCCGCCTGACTGATGCTGCGGGCGGACAGCAGGGCGCGGCGGTGCTCGACGGTCTGGAAGTCTGGCCCGGGCAGACCGGGTTCACTGCCACTTTCAATCTCATCATTAGCCCTGGCTCCACTGCCGCTTGCGCGGACGGCATCAGTTTTTCAGCCGGAGATATGGGATCGGATTCATGGGGTGAAAACGGACCGGCTACCGCGCGGAACCTCACCTTCTGTTTCGATACGTATGAAAACGGATCAGGACAGGGCGAAGCTGCCGGCATTCGCCTCAAGGCGAACGGTGCCATCGTCGGTTATTCGCCCACCCCCGTCTTGACTAACGGCACGTCGGTCCCGGTGGTGGTAATCTATACGCCGGCAGGAGGGGTAACGCTGTTCTATAACAACAATGCCGTCTTCTCCGGCGTCGCCGTGCCGGCATTTGCGCTTCAGCCGGGAGACAGATTTGGTTTTGGCGGACGGACCGGCGGATTCGACGAAGTGAACCGCGTGGATAATGTCGTTATCGGCCCCCGATAGACGGGCGCACCGCTCCTGGAGTCTGCAAGTGCGCCGCAAGTGCGCCGCACGGGCGGCTTGCGGCCAGGCTGGTTTCCGCGGTGAAGTCCGCCCATGCTTAAGTTTCTCTCTGTTTTTGCTGCGCTGGTACTGCCTGCGGTCGCTGCCGAACCGAAACCAGTGCAGGTTTTTATCCTCGCCGGCCAGTCCAATATGGAGGGGCAGGCCGTTGCAGACTTGTCAGGAAAAGACTACAACGAAGGGAGGGGCACGCTCGCTGAACTGATGCGCGATCCCGCGAAGGCGGCGCTGTTTTCGCACCTGCGCGGTGCGGACGGCAAATGGACGGTCCGTGACGATGTCTGGGTGCGCTATCAGCGTGAAAATCAGCCGCTGCTGAAGGGACCTCTGGGAATCGGCTACGCCGTGTATGGCGGCACGCATCACTTCGGGGCGGAACTGCAGTTTGGGCATGTCCTGGGCAACCGGCTGGAAAACCAGGTGCTGCTCATCAAGACGGCGTGGGGAGGGAAAAGCCTGTATCGCGAT
>DATAIE010000287.1:0-3348 GCA_036262875.1 Verrucomicrobiales bacterium | reverse complement strand
AGGAGAAACACTCATCAAGACCGGCAGCAACCTCCAGGTGGATGCAGGCTCGAGTGTGTATATCAAGGCGGGCATGACGGTGATCATTGAAGCCGGCGCGCAAATCAGTCTCAAGGCCGGCGGATCATTCATCGACATCGGCCCGGCAGGGGTATCCATTTCGGGAGCCATGGTGCTGATCAACAGCGGGGGTGCCGCCGGAAGCGGAACGCCGGTTTCGAAAAAGAGTCCTCAGGAACCCGCAGTGGCGAAGAAAGCCAAGAGCAGCAGTGCCGGCCAGGTCGAGAAATCGAAAGGCGCAGGCTATGCCTCCAGCCCGCAGACGTGGAACAAGGTCACCGTGAGCGACAAAGCCGCGGAGAGCGGAGCCCCGTTCTACTCTCCCGAAGCGGGTGCGACAGGCGGTGGAAGCGGAGGCCCTGCGAGCGGCGGATCAGCCCCGCCGGAGAGTGGAACCACCGGAGGAGGCTCCGGCGGAAGCGGCGGATATTAACGAGTTTGCCCTATGATGTCGCCCGCCGTGCAAATCCAGTTGGAGGCTGCAATCTCCGCTCCTCCTCCCTCCTATAATCCATGCGATATCTATGCCGTGCTCGACGGCGCTGTAGTCAAGCAACTGCCGGACTATCTGGAGGACCGGGATTCGCCGTTCGATTGTCTGCTGCGCGGGGAGACCGACCCGCTCGTCCTGACCCGTGCGCCCTGGGTGGTGCGCGTCTCACCGGGAGACGAAATCTTTTCGTGGATCCTCCAGGAAGGCTGGGGACGGAACTGGGGCATGCTGGCCGCAGTTCCGGCCGATACGGACTTCGATGATGTGATCGACCATTTCCGCCGGTTCGTGCAGGTGCGCCTGCCGGACGGGCGCATCGTGTTCTTCCGCTTCTATGACCCGCGCGTGCAGCGGCTTTTCCTGCCGTCCTGCGATTCCGGGCAGGCCGACGAGCTGTTTGCCCTGCCCTCCGCCTGGATGTGCGAAAGCGAGGACGGCGGTGCCCTGCTGGTGCATACCGTGCGGGACGGCACCGTGATCTGCACAAAGACGGCTCTTGATTCCTTCCGCGATGCGGTGACCTCCGGCGCCAACCGCCAATACTAACCATACTCCTCCATGCTGGCTATCAGACAGGATCAGATGCAGATGTTTCTCGACCATGCCCGGGATGGATTCGTGGGACGCGTGGTCAGCTATTTGAAACTCCACCGGTCCGAACACGCGCAGGGCGATGTGGCGGCCATGGTGCGGCGGCAAATCTCCGCGGCGGAGGGCTATGGCATTCGCTCGGAGGCGGCGGTGGTGAAGTTCACGGAACTGTGCGCGGTGTTCGGTGAGGACTTTCACGATTCCGGCAAATACCCGGAAGTGGAACGCATTCTCGGGCAGCAAACGGACGGAGCGGTGAAAGTGGAGGAATTGTGCGAGGCCGCGGAACGTGATTTCGCCTGAGCGACATGAGCTGGAAAGCCTCCCGCGCCGACAAGGATTTTTCAGGTGTTCGCACTGTCAGTGATGCCGTGCAGCCGGAGGATCACGGCCTGCCGCCGTGCTGTGCGCGCACCCGCATCGTGCTGAAATGCCGCCATGATGAGCGGGGGTTCACGTATAACATGCCGGTGAAGGGCCGCTCTCCGTGGCTGTCGCCGGATGTTCCGCCCCAAAACCGGAAGTGGCACGTCATGGCGGACAATGCCACGCCGGTGTTCCAGGTCGTTTCCAGTTCCACGCATGAAGCGGAAAGGGATGTTATCAACATTCGCGCGGAAGGCCCCGGGGAGTGCCCGCCGGGCACGCCGTCCGTCCTCACCGTCACACCGAATGCGGGAGCCGCCGAAGTGCTCCGCCTGCCTCTGCGCGACTGGAAGGTGCCCGTCCCCTCGTCTCTAACATCTGATGTTCTGAACGCGGACAAACCGTGGGAGCGTCCGGGCCTGCACCCGTTTTGCCTCCCGGACCTGCCCGCCCGCACATGGGTCATCGCCTTCCCGGCCTGTCCCGCCAAAGGGCTGGGTATGAGTGTGTATGTAAAGTCATTTCCGGGCGTCCTGTGGAGTGGGCAGGCTCGCGTGCAGGCTCAGTCCAGCAACGGCCCCGCGCGTCCCGTGGTGGAGGGCGGCATCACGCTGCGGGTGGATGGGCGCGAGCGGCTCATCGACGACTGGCGCTCACTGCGGGCGATCTTCCCCTTCATGGGAATGATCGACGACCTGACCAAAACGGTGAATGCCGTCAACGAACTCTGCTCCCCGCTGCGCTCCCGCGGACTGGACAGCAGCCGTCTCCAATGGCGCGAGCCGCTCCGCTGGGACCCCATGCCCTCCATGTCCATCCAGGTGGAGTCCCGGCTTTTCGAACAGACGGCCTCCGGACTGCTGGGCCACTTTCTCGACATCAAACTGAACGGCGAGCCGCTGGCCGGTGCCACGGGCGAAGCCAACGTGCTGCCCGTGCTCTTCACCAATGCCACGGCGGAAAAGCGGCTGAAACCCATCACGGGCGGACACCACGGCGGCATCGCGGAGTTGAGCACACGCTACGGCATTTACCTCGTGGCCCAGGGCCGGAGCACCGTCATCGCCTCGTTGCGATCTGCGCGTCCCATCGAGCCCATCGCACAGCGGTTTCTCTCTCACGGCGAGGTGAATTTCGCGCTCGAAGGACGAAGCGAATCGGAGTTTGAAAGCCTGGTGGTGAGCAGCACATCGGCCACGAGTGCCGCCGAGGGAGCACGGCTCGCCGTGGAACTGGAGGCACCGCCCGACTCTCCGCTGCCGGAGCCCCGCGCCCGCAAGGTAAAAGCGCAGGCGGCGTTTACCGGCATGGTTTTTCACAGCATGGAGCGCCACAGCGGCGGAGTCCGCATCAGGCCCTGGCAGCCCCCGCCGCCGGGCGACGAAGAGCCCCCGCCGCCTCAACCGGTGAATGTGCTGCCTGCCCGCATGTGGCCCCAGGGGACAGAGCCTGGCAAAACGGAGGAAATCCCATGGTGCCATGAGTGAAGCCAAACTGCTGCTCCATCCCTCCGATCAGCCGGTCTTCCGCCTGCTGGTGGATGTTCGCGGCTGCGTCTGCGAGGTGCGTATCAATGACGTTCCCGTGTGGGCCAACGCGGGGGGAATCGCCTCGCGCGCGACGCTTTCGGTGAATGAGTGGCTCTTCGCCGGGGAAAACGAAATCTCCCTGCATCTCACCGGGGCTCCCGGCACGGAGGCGGAGCCCGGCACGGAGAGCATTCTCGCTCAGACCGCCGCCGCCCAGTGCACCCTGCTTTTCAAGCGAAACCGGGCTCCCTGGCTTTCCATGCAGGAACTCTTTCCGTGGAGCTACATTCACCGCGACGACTTTAAGAA
>DATAIE010000286.1:0-8188 GCA_036262875.1 Verrucomicrobiales bacterium | reverse complement strand
CTGATCTCCGACGCTTTTTCCACCATCATTTGCGGTTTTACGTCGAGACCGGTCAAATAGCGGAGCACCGGCTCGAGATAGTAGGTGATATAGTTCAATCCAAACCATGCCGGTATCAAAACGAGAAAGGCGACACCGGCTGACTTCAAGAGGCTCATCCGGCGAAGCCCGAAGAGGGAAACCACATTGAACCGGCGGTGAACCCCCAGCCAGACCAGCACGAGGGCCACCATGGCCCCCTGCACGATGATGGATATTGTGAACAGCGTGGTGAGCGGAACATTGACTCGGTCAGAACCGGATGCCTCTGCGTCACCGGTTACGGATACCGGAAAAAGAAGGAGCGCCACGACGACGGCCAGAAACACGGCAAACCAAGCATCCTTCCGCGTCCATGAGCGCTCCGCCGGTCCTTTCGGGGGAGACATCAGGTCCGAATGGGGAGGCATCCACGGATCGGAGGAAATCTCCGGGATTGTCTGATTGCCCCACGGCGGGGGAATGGGCGGCGGGGCGATCACCTCGGCCGGCACGGCCTCTGCGGCCATCCGCATCGCGGCCCGCTGGGCGGCCACGGTCCTGTCCGGCTGGGAAAAAAACGAACGGATGACGATCGCAAAAGGCAGAGAGGCAAAAACAGCAGTCAGGACACTGAGCAGAATGGAGTGTTCGGCGGGGGATGGCATTACCACATCATGCCGGTGCTCCGCGCCTGCGCAAGCTGCGGGATGAAAGGCGGGGAAACCGGGGGCGTTTACCCGGCCTGCCCCTATGCCCGCTTTCCGTCGCCTTCGCCTTCGCCTTGCCTTTGCCGCCCTGCCCTTCGCAGGGCCGGTGTGCGCGGGGGAGACGCCAGGGTTCCGGCACGACATCATGCCCCTGTTCAACAAGATGGGCTGTAACATGGGAGCCTGCCACGGCAGTGCGAACGGGAAGGGCAATCTTAAGCTGTCGTTGCGCGGTGAAAATCCGGACCTCGATTTCGCCACGCTCACGCAGAACCGGGAGTCCAAACGGCTGAGCGTGAAGGACCCGGACGCGAGCTTCCTGCTGAAAAAGCCGGCTAAACTCGTGGATCACGAGGGAGGTCGCCGGTTTGCGGAAAATTCGGAGGAATACCGGATGCTGCGTGCCTGGATCGCCGCAGGCGCCCCGAAGGATTCCGATCAGACCCCCTCGCTGACAAAGGTCGCCGTTTCGCCGCCGGAAAGTCTGATCGAGGAGCCCAAGCGCTCGGTGCAACTCACCGTCACGGCCTCCTTTTCCGACGGCAGCAGCCGGGACGTTACGAAATGGGCGATCTATGAACCCGCCAATCTGCTCGCGGAGGCGGGACGCGACGGACTCATCACGGCCAAACGGTCCGGTGAAACCACGGTCATGGTGCGCTTTGAGAACATTCAGACGCCCGTGCCTCTCGCGTTTTTGGCGCGGCGGCCGGACTTTCAGTGGAGCGCACCGCCGGAGGCGAACGTCGTCGACACGCACGTCTTCGCGAAGCTGAAACGGATGCGCATTCTGCCGTCGGACGTTTGTGATGAGGTCACCTATTTGCGCCGTGCGTTCTTCGATCTCATTGGACAGGCGCCCACGCGGGAGGAGGCGGAGGCGTTTCTCAAAGATTCCCGTCCTGATAAACGCGCGAAGCTGGTGGACTCCCTCCTGGAGCGTCCGGAATATGCGGAATGGTGGGCCATCAAGTGGGCCGATCTTTTCCGCATGGAGGAGCGGGTGCTCGACGCCACCGGGACCACTGCGATGCACCGCTGGATTCGCGACCGCCTCGCCGCGGACCGGCCGATGGACGAATTCGTCCGCGAGATCATTACCGCCCAGGGCAGCACCTATCAAAATCCGCCGGCGAATTATTACCGTGCCCTTCGTGAGGCCACGCTGCGATCGGAAACCACCGCGCAGATTTTTCTGGGCACCCGGCTGGCCTGTGCCAAGTGCCACAATCATCCGTTCGAACGCTGGACCCAGGATGACTACTACCGCTTCGCCGCCGTCTTTGACGGGATGGACTACGCCATCCTCGACAACCGGAGGACGGACGAAAACGACAAAATGGAATTCGTCGGCGAGCAGGTGGTGAATCTCGTGAGCAAACGGGAACGGCGCGACCCGCGCACCAAAAAGGAGCCCGTGCCGGGATTGATCGGAGCCGGTGCGCCGACCATCAGCACGGGACCCGAGCGCTTTGAAGAACTGGCGAAATGGCTCACTTCGAAGGATCATCCGCTCTTCGCCAAAGTGCAGGTCAACCGCGTGTGGGCTCATCTGATGGGCAAGGGCCTTGTCGATCCGGTGGATGATTTTCGCCTCACCAATCCGCCTTCGATTCCCGCCCTGATGGATGCGCTGGCACAGCGGTTTATCGCGGACGGTTTCCGGCTGAAACCGCTGCTGCGGCTCATTTGCGCCTCGCGAACCTATCAACTTTCCGCAGTGCCGAATGAAACGAATGCGGACGACGAAATCAATTTCAGCCACGCCCTTGTCCGCCGTCTCCCGGCGGAACCGCTTCTCGATGCCATTCACGCCGCGCTGGGAGAACCCGTGCAGATCGACAAGTTCCCGGAGATTCGCCGCGCTGGGCAGATCACCGGAGCCCGGTTCATCATCAAATCACGGAAGCCCACGGCCCCGGAGTTGTTCCTGAAGGAATTCGGCAAACCGCCGCGGAACACGGCTTGCGAATGCGAGCGTTCCAACGCCAGTTCACTCTCTCAGGTTTTTACCCTTACCAGCAGCCCCGGAATGGACAAACTGCTTCGAAAGAAAGACAACCGTCTCGGCAACCTGATCAAAGAGGGCAGATCCTCCGCGGAAATGGTGACGGATCTTTTCTGGCGGACGCTCAGCCGCCCGCCCTCCGAAACGGAATCGGCAAAGCTGGTCGCCGTCCTTGATCAGGAACCGGACCACCGCGGCGCACTCGAAGACCTCGCGTGGAGCCTTCTGAACTCGAAAGAATTTCTTCTGAGGCACTAACTCTGGCCGGTTGCAGAGAGGGGAATCTTCGGCGTAGCGCTCCACACGCGATTGCGTGCCCCTGTTCCCATGATCCGCCTCGGCCTCAAAATGCTGTTCGGAGATACCACCAAGTATCTCATGCTGCTGGCGGGCGCGGTCTTTGCCACCTTCCTCATGGCCCAGCAGGGGGCGGTGTTCTGCGGATTGATGCGCTGGACGACGGCCACCCTGAAAAATGTCCCGGCGCCGGTGTGGGTGGTGGACCCGAAAGTCGAGCAGGTGAACGAAACCATCCCTCTGCTCGACACCGATGTGACGCGCGTCCGGTCCGTGGATGGCGTCGCCTGGGCGTCGCCAATCTACAGCGGGCTCCAAAAAGTGCGGCTGTCCGACGGGAACTACAAGATCACTCAACTGATCGGAATCGATGCCACCACCCTCGCCGGCGCACCGGAGAAGATGGTGAAAGGCAGTCTCGAAGACCTGCGCCTCCCGAATACCGTCATCGTCGATACGCTCGCGCTAAAACGGCTGAGCCCGAATCCCGAAAAACCTCTCGGCATTGGAGACGTTTTCGAGATCAATGACGTGGAGGCCCGTGTGGTGGGCATCGCGGAAGCGATGAACAGTTTTACCGGCGGCCCTTATCTTTGGACCACCTATGAGCGGGCGCTGCAATACGCCCCGCCGATGCGAAAGATGCTCTCCGCGGTCATCGCGGCCCCTGCGCCGGGGATCACCAACAGCGAAATCGCGCACCGCATTTCGGCCAACACAGGGCTCAAAGCTTTTGTGAACGAGGAATATTCGTCCGATTCCAAAACCACCGATTTCAACACTTCCACCATCTGGTGGTACATCAAAAACACGGGCATCCCGTTTTCCTTCGGCATCACCGTGCTGATCGGATTCATCGTGGGCGTGGCGATTTGCTGTCAGACCTTCTACGCCTTCATTCTGGAGAACCTGAAGCACCTCGGCGCGCTCAAAGCGATGGGCGCCTCCACGGGAAAACTCTATGCCATGGTGGTCGCGCAAGCCTTCACCGTGGGATTTGTGGGTTACGGCATCGGAATGCTGCTCACGGCGGGGTTTGCCTTTGGCGCTCTGAAAAATTCCCAGCCCCCCTTTTACCTGCCGCTGGCGGTCGCACCGGGCGTGCTGGCCGTGATCCTGCTCATCTGCGCACTGGCCGCGCTGCTGGGCATCCGGAAAATAGCCAAACTGGAGCCGGCCATGGTCTTCCGCGCCTGACAACCGATGCCCTCTCCCTCCACAGCGCCGCCGGTGATCTCAGTGCGCGGCCTCGACAAATCGTTTGGCGACGGGGCCGCGAAACGCATGGTCCTGCACAGCATCGATATGACGGCCCGGGACGGTGAACTCCTCATGCTGGTCGGCCCCTCCGGCTGTGGAAAGACCACGCTGCTCAGCCTGGTGGCAGGAACGCTCAAGCCCGATGCAGGGGAAATCGAGGTATTCGGTCAGCGGCTTGACCAAATGAGTGCGCGGGCACTCACGGCTTTTCGCGCCAAAAACATCGGCTTCATCTTTCAGCAGTTCAATCTCATCCCGACTCTCACCTGCGCAGAGAACGCCAGTGTGCCTCTCCTGATTCAGGGTGAACGGCCAGGCAAAGCCGAGAAGAAAGCGAAGGAATGGCTGGACCGCGTAGGGCTCGGGGACCGCTGGAAAAGCCGGCCTTCACAACTGTCCGGCGGACAGCAGCAGCGCGTGGCGATCGCGCGCTCGCTGGTCCACAATCCGCGGCTCATCATTTGCGATGAACCCACCGCCTCCCTCGACGCTCAAAACGGAACGCTGGTGATGGAAATCTTCCGCGAAACCGCGCGCCATCCCGGCAGCGCTGCGCTCGTCGTCACGCACGACAACCGCATTTTCAAATACGCCGACCGCATCGCCCGGATGGATGACGGCCGCATCCTCGAAGTCCATGACACCGCCGAATCCGGCGAATTCGCTCACTGAACCATGAATCCCTTTTCCCGCATCGTGCGATACGGAACCTTCGTCGCCGCCATCGCCGGCATCATCAGCATCTCGATGGTGCTGCACACGCTCCATGGACAAACATCCGACAGCATTCCCCCGCCGCCGGTAAAACCTGCTGAGAAGCCCTTCGCACGCACGGTGGCGGGCACGGGAATTATCGAGGCATTGAGCGAAAATGTCGGCATCGGTGTGCCGGAGGCGGGATTGGTGAGCGAGGTTTTCGTGAAGGTGGACGCGGAGGTAAAAAAAGGCCAGCCGCTGCTGAAGCTCGATGACCGGCAATTGCAGGCGCAGCTCATCGGGCTGCGGGCCGAGATCGAAGTGGCGCGCGCCGGCGTGGCCGTGGCGGAAGCCTCACGGGAGAAGGCCGCCGATACCCTCTCGCGCTTTCAGGCCGTGAAGGATCCCCGCGCGGTCAGTCAGGACGATCTTCGCACTCGGCAGAGTGAGTTGCGCGTCATGGACGCGCAGGTGCTTTCGGCGAAAAGCCAGGTGGTGGCGGCGGAGGCAAAGGTCGCGCAAACGGAGGCGTTGATCACACGGCTTACCGTCCTCGCGCCGCGGGACGGCACCATCCTGCAGGTGAATATCCGGGCCGGGGAATATGCCGCGATTTCACCGAAGAATCCGGCTCTTTTTCTCGGCGACCTCAAAAAACTCCAGGTCCGCACCGACATCGATGAGCAGAACGCGCTGCGCATCCGTCCCGGTCAGAAAGCGGTGGCTTATGTGAAAGGCAATACCACCCTGCCTCTGGAACTAACCTATTCCCGCATCGAGCCTTATATCATTCCAAAGGCCTCTCTCACCGGCGCGAGCACGGAGCGCGTCGACACACGCGTGCTCCAGGTGATCTATACGCTGCCCCGTCCTGACGGAATGAATCTCTATGCGGGCCAGCAGGTGGACGTGTTCATCGAAGACACACAAAAATAACGGTGCCGCCCTCCATGATTCGTTTCGTCTTTTGTATTGGTGCGACCATGCTGCTGTCATCCTGCGTTCAGGGGCCGGACTATCAAAATCCCGGCGCTCTCACGGGAGCGGGATGGAAACAATCCTCCGCCTCACAGGGAACGGTTTTACCGGATGAATGGTGGCGGCTTTACGGGGACGGCGCGCTGAACCGGATAGTATCTCTGGCGCTGGAGGCGAATCAGGATTTGGCGGCGGCGCGCTCCCGGGTGGACACTGCGCGGGCTTTGGTGGGGGCCGCGAAGGCAGGCTGGTGGCCTCAGGTAAATTCCTCCGCGGGCCTGACGTCCGCCCGCAGTTCCGCCGGAAATGTGCAATTGCCTCCGGGATTCACTCAGGACCTGACCTCTACTTCGCTGCGCGCCTCGCTCGATCTCAGTTATGAGCCGGACCTCTGGGGCCGTGTGCGGCGGCAGACGGAATCGGCGCAGGCGTCGCTGCGCGCCTCGGCAGACCGCCTCGCCGCACTGCGATTGAGTGTGGCCGCAGAGGTCGTGCGGACTTATTTTCTGTGGCGCTCTCTCGGCATGCAGGCGGTCGTTTTGCAGGAAACCGTCAAATGGCGGCAGGACTCGGTGGAAATGCAGTCCTCGCGTTCTCAGGCGGGTCTCATTGCGGGTTCGGATGTCTCCCGCGCCCAGGCGGAACTGGAACTTTCGAAAGCGGACCTCGAATCCGTGAAGCGTCAGCGCGGCTCTGCGGAGCACGCCCTGGCGGCCCTGTGCGGACAGCCGCCCTCCACCTTCCATGCATCGGCGGGAGGCTCTCTGAAGGTTCCCGAAATTCACCCGGGGATGCCCTCCACCCTGCTGTTGCGGCGTCCTGACTTGAGCGCGCTGGAGCAGACGATCGTGGCCGCGAATGCCGAGATCGGCGTCGCGCAGGCCGCGATGCTCCCCTCCTTCAAACTCCTCGGCAGCGGGGGACTGCAGAGTCTCAATGCCGGCAGCTTTTTGAATTGGGAAAACCGCGTCCTGTCCATCGGCCCGTCCGTGACGTCGACGGTCTTCGATGGCGGGCGGCTGAAGGCAAACGTCCGGGCAGCGGTTTCGCGCCGCGACGAAGCCGTGGCACAGTGGCGGCAGGCCGTCATCGTGGCCATGCGGGAGGTGGAGGATGCGCTGCTCGACTTGAAGGGCCTTGCCTCACAGGACCGTATCCTTTCGTCCGCAGCGGAGGCCGCCGCGGAGGCAAACCGTCTGGCCCTTGAGCGCTATGAAAAGAAGATCACCGCTTACTTTGAAGTGATTGACACCAGCCGCACGCTGCTGAGCATTCGCCTCGCACGGGCGCAGATCGCCGGCCAGCGCTGTGCCGCGGCTGCGGCTCTCGCGCGGGCGCTCGGCGGCGGCTGGCGGTGAGTCACGCAACCCCCTCATTCCATCTTGCCGGTCCTGGATTCGCCGGTATGGGAACCGTTTCCTCCCATGACGAATCGCATCGACGACACTTTCACCCGCCTCCGTGCCTCCGGCAAAAAGGCCTTCGTGGCCTATGTTTGCGCCGGCGATCCGACGCTGGAACGCACGCTGGAAGTCGTCCGGACGCTGGAACAGTGTGGTGCGGACGTTATTGAACTGGGCCTGCCCTTCTCCGATCCCCTCGCGGACGGCATCGTCAATCAGATGGCGGCGGGACGCGCCCTCAAAGCGGGAGCCACCACGGCGGGGGTGATGGAACTCGTGCGGAACATCCGGAAGGAATCACAAATTCCACTCGTGCTTTTCACCTATCTGAATCCGGTCTACGCCTATGGCTACACCGCCTTCCACGCAGATGCCGCGCAAGCCGGGGCCGATGGCGTGCTGCTGCTCGATCTTCCGCCGGACGAAGACGGCCTGAACGAGGAACTCACCGCGGCTCCCGGGCTCCGGCGTATCCGGCTCATTGCGCCCACCACACCCGCGGAACGCATGCGCTCCCTGGCAAAGGACAGCGAGGGATTCATCTACTACATCAGCCGCGAGGGAGTCACCGGAGCGCAGCAAACCCTGGCGACAAACATCGGCAGCCAGGTTGCAGAGATCAAAGGCGGCAGCTCCGGCACCCCTGTCTGCGTGGGCTTCGGCATCTCCACTCCTGAGCAGGCCCGCGCCGTAGCCGAGGCCGCCGACGGTGTTGTCGTAGGGAGCGCCATCGTCCGCATTGTCGAGCAGCATGGAACATCGCCGGAACTGGCAGCGAAGCTGACGGCGTTTGTGAAGCCGCTGGTGGATGCGGTGAA
>DATAIE010000285.1:0-2021 GCA_036262875.1 Verrucomicrobiales bacterium | reverse complement strand
CTCAGGCGCGCCTGTTCCACCCGGCAGGCGCGTTCGATTTGTTTGGTCAGACGCCCGTTGGTGTATTCCGTGAGATCGTGCAGAGAGAGGATATCCTCATCCGGCACAGGATGCACCGACTGTTCCCAGGTGTTGTTGCGGCGGATGAATCGCAGCCGGAGAGCGCTGTGATGCGAGATGACCGCCTTCAACGCCGCCGCAAGCGCCGCAGTATCGAGGCGTTCGCTCACCGAAAAGAGGAAGGTCTGGTTCCAGTGATTTCCCCCCTGGAGTTCCTGCTCTAAAAACCACTGCTGAATTGGTGAGGGCGGGAAGGCTCCCTCCACCTCTGCGACCATGGCGGCAGGCGGGCTTTCCGGTGCAATAGCGGCCAGCGCACGCACCGTGGGGTTTTCAAACAACTGTCGCGGTGTCAGCCGCAGTCCGGCTTCCCGTGCGCGCGCGATCACCTGGATCGAAAGGATGGAGTCGCCACCCAGTTCGAAGAAATTGTCGTCCACGCCCACACGATCCACACGCAAAATCCTCCGCCAGATACCGGCGAGCGTTTCCTCCGCTGCCGTCGAGGGGGCGGTGAAGCGGCGAGACTCCGTTTCCATCACGGGAGCCGGCAGGGCACGGCGGTCGAGCTTTCCATTCGTCGTAAGAGGAAATGCGGACATCGGCACGAAGGCCGCGGGGACCATGTAATCCGGCAGACGCGATTTCAGATGCTCACGCAGTTCCGCCGCGGATGGCGGCTGCGGGGAGACAAACCACGCGCACAGGCGCTTGTCGCCTGGCCTGTCCTCCCTAACCAGAACCGCTGCCTCACGGATGGCAGGATGCGTGCAGAGCACACTTTCGATCTCGCCAAGCTCGATGCGGAATCCGCGAATCTTTACCTGATCGTCGATGCGCCCGAGGAACTCCAGATCCAATCCGTCCCCGGCGGGAATGAAACGCGCGAGGTCGCCGGTGCGGTAGAGGCGGCCGTGTCCGGTCAGGTGGTTCGCGGGGAATCGCGCGGCGGTGAGTTCGGCGCGGTTGAGATCACCCTTCGCGAGACCGGCGCCCGCCACATACATCTCACCCGTGATGCCCACCGGGGCCGGTTGCAGCGTGCGAGGGTCGAGGACGTAGAGTTGAAGATCCGGAATGGGCTCTCCGATGACAGAACCGCGGTCGAGGTCCGCCGCACTCAGCGGACGCCAGGTGACATGCACCGTGGTCTCGGTAATGCCGTACATGTTCACCAGTTGCGGCTGTGTATCGCCGTGGCGCTCAAACCACGGACGCAGGCTGTGCATCTCCAGCGCTTCCCCGCCGAAGATCACTTTGCGCAGCGGGAATGGCGGCAGAGCAGGATCGGTATCGCGCGCCAGCGATTCCGCGGCGATGAGCTGGCGGAAGGCGCTGGGGGTTTGATTGAGAATGGTCACCCCTTCCTGACAAAGCAGGCGGCAGAAGTCCTCCGGTGACCGCGTGGTGAGCCACGGCACCACACAGAGCCGCCCGCCGTAGAGCAGCGCGCCCCAGATTTCCCAGACGGAGAAGTCAAAGGCCGCGGAATGGAACAGCGTCCAGACATCGTGCTCATCCAAGGCAAACCAGGGTTCCGTCGCTCTCATGAGCCGCACGACGTTGCGATGCGAGATCATACACCCTTTGGGCTGGCCGGTGCTGCCGCTGGTGTAGATGACGTAGGCCGTCTGTTCCGGCGAGTGGGCGGAGAAGTCAGGGCTTGCAGAGGAGGCGGGAATTTCGTCGCAAAGGATCGTCCGGAACGAACCCGCGGGGACCTTCTCCTTCATCGCCGCATCTGTTAGCAGCACGCGCACGCCGGCGTCTGCGAGCATGAACGCGGCGCGTTCGGCGGGATACGCCGCATCGATAGGCAGGTAGGCCGCCCCAGCCTTGAGAATCCCGAGAATGGCGGACGTCATGCCGCCGGAGCGGTCCATGAGCAACCCCACGAGGTCTCCGGGCTGAGTGCCCTCCGCGATCAGCGCAGCGGCAACCCCGTTCGAGCGGTGATCGAG
>DATAIE010000284.1:0-2399 GCA_036262875.1 Verrucomicrobiales bacterium | reverse complement strand
GCGGCAATGCTCATGCGGGTTTTCCGGAAGTGCGCTGCAGGGGACGGAACAGCAGCATTTCAGCCAGCAGCAGTCCTGCGAGGCCCAGCAGGAACCAATGATACACCGGGCGTCCGGTATTCAATTCACGGTAGTCCTCTGCTCCGCTGACAAAGTGACCGCTCTGCGCCGGAGAACTGCCGGCCCGCCGGATCAGTTCCGCGGTGTCGATGCTGCGCAGGTCCGCCTCCAGCGGATTCACACTGGCCGCGTCCGCCCACAGCAGCCGGTTGCCGGACTTCATCGCGTAGATTCCAGGCTGAGTCGCTGTGAAGGTGGCGGTCATGCGCTCTGCGTCCACGGTGGCTTTCACAGCCACCGGTTTTCCATCCGGCCCGCTCACCGGATGCGCTTCAAAATCCCGGGCCCAGCCCTCCGCCGTCATCAGCGAGCCGGATTCCTTTCCTCCCTCCGGCGAGGCCTCCGCGGAGAGCCCCTTCATCAGATCATGCATCCACGCGGGAAAGAGTCGCTGCCTCGCGAGATTGCTCGCCAGTTCGGCGGGTGCGAAATTACAAATCACCGCCGTGCCCAGACCGGTGGTCGCCGTTCCCATCGCGGGCGTGCCGTCTGCAAAAGTCAGCAGCACTTCCCCCTGCCCCGTTGGCAGGGCGCGCTGGATCGAGTAAAACTCAAGCACCGCGAGCGCCTGACGGTTCGTCCCGCGAAACAGCCGCAGCAGCGGAGACTCGAATTTCCCCTGCATGATCTTCTGCGGCTCGCCGCCAAAATTCTCCGTCGTCAGTTGCCCGGCCAGTTGAAACGGCATGCAGGGCCGGCCGGCCGCTTCATCCAGAGCGGCCAGGTTTTCGCGGTCATTTTTGCTGTCACAGAAGTAAATCATCCCGCCGCCGCGCTCGATAAATCCATTCAGCCGGGCCGCGAGATCGACCGGCAGGACCTTGACGCCAGTGAGGACGATGCGGGAGGCGGACGACAACTGCGCCGGAGTGACGGTCGCCGTCGACGCGCTCTGCACTGAGAACGTTCCGCCCCCGCCTTCAAAGGGATCCAGCGCGGTCCGGATGAAGCGGGCTCCCGTGGACTCGTCGCCCTCGTCACAAAGCACCAGCACGTTTTCCCGACCTCTCCCCTGGAGACAAAGCCAGCGGTGATTGTCCGCAGGCAGCGCGTCATCCGGCAGGCGCACTTCCAGGCTGTGGATGCCCTCGCCCGGGGTGGGAACTTCGAGGATCGTCCGTCCGGTCGACCAGGCAGCAGCGCGGATTTCACCAGCCACAGACTGCGCGCCATCGATGATCGCCTCCACCGGCAGCGTCGCGGCGTCCGGAGTGTAATTTCCCGCCAGGATTTCCAGCCTGACAACATCCCTCACCGCCGCCGTTGCCGGTGCCGGGGTCACCTTCAGCAGCGCCGTATTGCGGCGGGCGGTTTCCCCCGCGGCATCGATGAAGAACACCCGCACTCCTTTGGGCAGATTGTCGAAGGGGACATCCGCCCAGTTCACCCGCTGAAAGTCAGAGAGGAAATAAACCTCCGCTCCGGCGGGTTCCGCTCCCAGCATGGACACCGCGAGCGCGAGGGCTTTCGTCATATCGGCCCGCTCCCAGGAAACCGGCAGGGTCGAAAGCCGGGCCCGTATTTCCTCATGCGTGTGCGTAAAGGCCGGCAGCAAAGGAGACGGCTGCAGGCCCGCAAGAACGGCATTCGACGAGTCAGAACCGCCCAGCGTGGCAAGGATCTTCCCCGCTTCCACCGATGCATTCCGCGAGGCCGGCGTGCCTCCATCGTTCTGCTCCATGCTGAGGGAACGGTCGACTACCAGCAGCACCCGCCGGCCCTCCTGCTTTGTGGCCGCGGCCGTATCCGATCCAAATTTCGGCAGCACCGGTTTGAGAAAAGCGAGCAGTGCGGCGGCAATGATGAGAGTCCGCAAAATCGTCATGATCACATGCCGCCAGCGTGCCAGTTTCGAGCGCTCCGCCAGAGACTTCTTCAGCCGCTCGATGTCGGGAAACGGAATCGTGTGAGGAAACCGCCGGTTGAACAAATGGATCAAGAGCGGGAGCGCCAGCAGCGGGGCGAGCAGCGCGAAAAGGCCTGGATTCAAGAAACTCATGGCGGTTGCCTCATCGGCCGGGTGCCCGTCCTCCGGACTTTCCCTTGAGCCCCAACCAGGCCTCCAGCGCCTCGCGATAGGGTTCCTCCGTTTTCAGAATATGATAGTCCAGCCCGCGCCGCAGCGCCTCGGTGGCCAGCCTTTGGGTCATCGCTTCCATCTCGCGCTGATAAGCGATCCGCACTTCATCCGGAGCCACCTGAATCGAAGCACCGGTCTCCATGTCCACGAAGCGGGCCAGCGGCACCTCCGGCAACAGCCGCTCGTCCGGGTCGATCAC
>DATAIE010000283.1:0-4580 GCA_036262875.1 Verrucomicrobiales bacterium | reverse complement strand
CTGGATCGGCTTTCTGCCCCACTGCGACCACCAGCCGATGCTCTGCCGCTTGACAGCATACGCCTGACGTTGCCAGGGATGACTTGGCGGCGAAGGACCGAAATGATGAAAAAGGAGAAGCGGCCAACGAAAGCTTCAGTCTCCCGCCCAAGAAGCCGGCCGGGAGCTGAAGGGAAATCCTTTGGCGCAACCTCCAGACCTCAGTTTCCGGTGGTCGGTATCGGCGCCTCCGCCGGGGGCCTGGAGGCCTGCACGGCGTTGCTCAAGGCGCTGCCAGTCAACCCCGGGATGGCCTTCGTGCTGGTCCAGCACCTTGATCCCCACCATGAAAGCATTCTGCACAAGCTCCTCTCCAAAGCAACGGAGATGCCTGTCATCCAGGTCGAGGACGGAATGGTCCTGGAACCGGATCATGTCTACGTAATCCCTCCGAAACACGATATAGCCGTTCGGGAGATGACGTTGCGGCTCCTGTCGCGACGGCGGACCGCCGGCCGGCACTTGCCGGTCAATCGCTTCCTTACGTCCCTTGCGGAGGACCAGAAGAGCGCGGCCATCGGGGTCATTCTATCGGGCACGGCGTCCGACGGCACGCTGGGGTTGCAGGCCATCAAGTCCGAAGGCGGCGTTGCCTTTGCCCAGAATCCCGAGTCGGCCGGATATCCTGGCATGCCGGAGAGCGCGATCCTGGCGGGGTGCGTGGATTTTGTTCTGCCGCCCGGCGAGATCGCCCGCGAACTGGTCCGACTGGGGCGCCTGCCGTACGCCAGGAGAAACGCCGTGCCCGATGCGGAACCTTCGTTGCCAAGCGCCGCCGATCTTCAAAAGATCATTCAGATTCTGCGGACGGCCACGGCGGTGGACTTCGGCCTTTACAAAACGGGAACGATCCGGCGGCGTGTCGCGCGCCGGATGATCCTCCAAAAGATCGAGAGCCTGCCTCATTACGAGGCATACCTCGAGCAGAATGCCGGCGAGGTGGCGGCGCTCTACCAGGACATCTTCATTCACGTCACGCACTTCTTCCGCGAGCCGGAGGCGTTTTCGGCGCTGCAGCGAAAAGTTCTCCCCAAGCTGATCGCGAATCGGCCGAAGGGCGAGCCGCTTCGCGTGTGGGTGCCCGCATGCTCGACGGGCGAGGAGGCGTACTCGATAGCCATCGCGCTTTTGGAATTCCTGGAAAAACGCGCCCCGGCGACCCCTGTCCAGGTTTTCGGCACGGATATCAGCGCGCCGGCCGTTGACAGTGCGCGGTCGGGAACATACTCGGAAACTGCCGTGGCCAATGTCTCCCCGGAACGCCTGAAGCGTTTCTTTGTGAAAGTGGGAGACAGGTACCAGATCGGCAAGCAGGTCCGTGACCGGTGCGTGTTTGCCCGGCATGACCTCGGCAAAGATCCGCCCTTCTCCAAGCTCGATCTCATCAGTTGCCGCAATGCATTGATTTACATGAGCACGGCTCTTCAAGAGCGGGTGCTTTCCCTTTTTCATTACGCCCTGAAGCCAGCCGGCTTTCTTGTGCTGGGAAAATCGGAGACCCCCGGTTCGTCGGGTCGTCTTTTCGTGCAGGACGATCACCGGTGGAAGATTTATTCGCGGAATCCGGCGGCGGCCGTGGCCAGAACCGCGTTGGCCGCCGCCGATTATCACAAAGCGCCGGCGCGTGCCGTCACGGCGGAGTTGACGAGCGCCGCGTTCAGCCTGGAGAAGGCCGTCGAGCGCGTTATCTGGCAGCGATACGCTCCCGCAGCGCTGGTGGTCGACGCGGGCATGCAGGTGCTGCATTTTGATGGGAACGCCGGCCCGTACATGGCGCCGGCGCGGGGAGCCGCAACCCTGCACGTGCTGAAACTGGTGCGGGAAGAACTGGCGCTCGATCTCCGCACGGCGCTGCACAGGGCGAAAAAGGAAGAAACCCCGGTTCGCCGGGAAGGTATACGCTTTCCGCAGGACGGCGGGGCGAAGACAGTCAATCTGGAGGTCATCCCAATCAAAGGCCGTCAGGCCAAGGGGCCTGATTTCCTCATTCTGATCGAGGAGGCTCCAGCGCGCGAAACCGCGCGGACGCGCCAAAACGCACACGCTGGCAAACTCGTCGATTTGAGACAGGAGCTCACTTCCACAAGGGAACATCTACAGTCCATAATCGAGACCCAGGAAGCGACCAACGAGGCGCTGACGGTGGAACATGAGGAGGTTCTCTCAGCCAACGAGGAACTCCAGAGCACCAACGAAGAACTGGAGACAGCCAAGGAGGAATTGCAGTCCACGAACGAGGAATTGACAACGCTGAATGAGGAGTTGCAAAACCGGAACGCGGAATTGGGCCAACTCGCCAACGACCTGAGCAATCTACTTGTCGGAGTGAGCATCCCGGTGATCGTCGTGGGTGGCGACCGGCGAATCCGGCGCTTCACGGCCGCGGCGGAACCGCTGCTGAACCTGATCCCCGCGGATGTGGGCCGGCCGATCAGCGATCTCAAGCCCAACATTGATATGCCCGACCTCGACAGCCTGATCTCGGAAGTAAGCGGCAAAGGCAGTCTGGTGGAACGAGAGGTCCAGGCTCGGGACGGCCTGTGGTACTCCCTCCGAATGAGACCGTACAAGACCGCCGAGAACAAGATTGACGGCGTTCTGATGGCGCTCATGGATATCGACGTGATGAAGCGCGGCCTCGATCAGGCCCGGCTGTCCCTTGATGACGCAGTCGAGGAGCGGGATCTGTCGGCCAGCCTCCTAGACATGAGCGGCGCACTGATCGTCATTCTCGACCCCGCCGGCCGCATTATCGGATTCAATCGCGCGTGCCAGGAGATGTCGGGCTATTCCTTCTGTGAGGTAAAGGGCAGGATTCTTAGGGATTTCCTGCTCCCACCGGAAGAAGTGGACGAGGCGAAAGCCGCGTTGGCAAGCATTGTCGAAGGCACCCATCCGTCGAGAACCTACGAAAGAACCTGGGTCAACAAGGACGGATCCCGCCGGGTGATCGCATGGTCAAGCATCACTCGACGTGGCGCGGATGGCGCCGTCCGGCAGATCATCAGCACCGGCATCGACATCACCCGGCGCAAACTCGACGCAGACGCCCTGCGCCGAAGCGAGGACCAACTCCGGAGACTGACGGCGAACCTCCTCACTGCTCAGGAAGAGGAGCGCAAACGCGTGGCTCGCGAACTCCACGACGATTTGAATCAGAGAATGGCCATGCTGGCAAACGAGGTGTCCACGTTGGAGCAGACGCCGCCCGGCTCCGTCCGGCTCCTCCGCAAACAGCTCCGATCGCTTTGCGAGCGGGTGAATCAACTCTCGGATGACCTTCGCAACGCGGCTCACCGGCTCCATCCTTCGGCCCTGGAGCATTTCGGCGTGGTGGCGGCGCTTGAGTCTCACTGCTCCGAGTTCGCGAAACTGCACCGGATACAGGTCAAGTTTACGCATGGTAGCGTGCCGGAATCCATTCCGGTGGAGGTCGCGTTGTGCCTCTATCGGATCACGCAGGAATGCCTGAACAACGTTGCGAAGCATTCCGGAGCCAGGGAGGCGGCGGTGGCTATCAATAAGAGAGAAGGCGACATCTTCTTATCGATCACCGACGACGGAACGGGGTTCGATCCCGGCCAGGTGGCGGATAAAAAGGGCCTTGGCATAGTCGGTATTCGGGAACGTGTGCGGCTCGTGGATGGGACCGTATCGATCCTTTCGGAACCAGGGCACGGAACACAGATCGAGGTTCGAGTACCCCTGACAAAGAGGATGGATCCATGAAGAGGCCGCGCGTCCTGCTTGCTGATGACCATACGCTGGTCCTGGAAGGGCTGCGAAAGATTCTGGAACCCGAGTGTGAAGTCGTGGGTGCGGTGGAAGACGGGCGGTCCCTGCTGGCGACGGCGAAACAACTGCAGCCCGACATCATCCTGCTCGATATCTCCATGCCCCTGCTGAATGGCGTGGAGGCCGCCCGCAGGTTACGCGCTGCCGCGCCGGACGCCAAGGTGATCTTTGTCACGATGCACGCGGACGCTACTTACGTCGCCGGTGCCTTTCGCGCGGGAGCATCCGGTTATGTCTTGAAACGGTGCGCCTCTGTGGAGTTGCTGAAGGCTATCAACCAAGTGCTGACCGGGCGCCCCTACATCACCCCCTTAATCAGGAAAGATCTTGGACAATTGCCGGGATGGCCGCCTGGGGCTGGAGAGGCATCCGGCGAACTGACCGTTCGTCAGCGGGAGGTGGTTCAACTGGTGGCGGAAGGACATCCCGTCAAGGAAATCGCGGCGATTCTCAACATCACGGGCAAAACTGTGGCCTTCCACAAGGGGAACGTGATGCGGAGATTGGGTATCCGCAGCACTGCTGAATTGACGAAATACGCTCTGGAACACGGCATCAGCGGATCCTGATCGCCATTGAGCAGAGGCAATCCCGAGCATTCTGGTTCCGGCCGAGGACTGGAGATTTGCCCAGTTCCGCAAACTAATACCGAAGGCATAAATTCGAAATAGCGCATCCCGCTGAGGAGGTCACTAGCGGCCCGCGAGAGAAGTCGATCCCATCCCCGAGGCACGTGGGCCGGAAAC
>DATAIE010000282.1:0-2140 GCA_036262875.1 Verrucomicrobiales bacterium | reverse complement strand
CGGACATTCTGTCCGCCCCGTCAACCCGAGTTCCTCCTTTCTCGAACAGAGGCTCATTGCACCGGGGCGGACAGAATGCCCGCGCTCCACTGCCCCGAGGCAGGTCTTCCCCTTTGCATTCCCGGCGCGGTGACGGAGGGACATGGCCATGACCGAAGTTTCCAATGTCCACGTTCGCTCCAACACTCCGCTGCCGGCCCCCGCCGTGCTGGCGAAGGAGATTCCCGTGACCGGGAAAGAGGAGGATTTTGTGGCCACAGCGAGGCGGGAAATCGCTGATATCCTTTCCGGGAGGGACCGCCGCTTTCTGCTCATCGTGGGCCCGTGTTCCATTCACGATGTGGATACCGGGATGGAGTATGCCCGCCGGCTGGCGGCGCTGGCGAAGGAAGTGAAAGAGAAAGTCCTGCTGGTGATGCGGGTCTATTTTGAGAAGCCCAGGACCTCCACCGGCTGGAAGGGACTGATCATGGACCCCCACCTCAATGGCAGCAATGACATCCCGGGCGGATTGAGAATGGCGCGGGCCTTTCTCAAAGAGGTCGTGGCCCTGGGAGTGCCCACCGCGACGGAGATGCTCGATCCGATTACCCCTCAATACATCGCCGACCTGACCTGCTGGTCGGCTATCGGAGCCCGCACCACGGAAAGCCAGACGCACCGGCAAATGGCGAGCGGCTTGTCCATGCCCGTTGGATTCAAAAACACCACTGCCGGCGGGATCGAAGCCGCCGTGAACGCCATGAAAGCGGCCGTCGCGCCGCAGACGTTCCTCGGCATTGCGCCGGACGGACGGGCGTCGGTGGTCACCACGACCGGCAATCCGGACAGTCACGTCATCCTCCGCGGCGGAGACAACGGGCCAAACTGCGATCGCGGCACCGTGGAGGGCCTGTTCGATGCGCTGCGCCGCGCGAAGTTTCCGGAAACAGTGGTGATCGATGCCAGTCACGCGAATTGCGGCAAGGACCACGCCCGCATGGCCGACGTCTACCGGAGCATCCTCGCGCTTCGTGCGGAGGGCCTGCCGGGAGTGTGCGGTGCGATGCTGGAAAGCCACCTGCATGCCGGTGCCCAGCCGTTTCCAAGGCCCGCCGGTGAATTGCTGCCGGGCGTTTCCATTACCGATCCGTGCATCGACTGGGAGACGACGGAGGCGCTGGTGCGGGAGACTGCGAAGTAGTGTATTCCGGATGAATATCCGGGGCCGGGAAGCAGTCAAAGGCGGCACTCCAGCGTTGTCCTCTAACAACGTGCGACACATTTTTATGTAATTGTCGTAGGTGTCCTGGAGAACTCGTTTATACTGCCTCATCCTTCACCTGCTATGAAAAAACCCGCGGCCTCCTTGTTGAGTCGTGTCTTTGGAAAAGTGAACTGGTCGCCTCCCCCGTGGCCGGGCTGGCTGGCCGGGAAAGCGCGACAGCATCGCCGGGGAGTGGCGATCGCTTTTCTCTCTCTGGCCGTAGCCGGGTGCGGCGGCTGGAAGTTCTGGCAATGGCGGCAGGCGGAGCTTGAAAAAGAGCGCGCGTATCAGGAGGCGCACCGGGCACGGCCGGATTCGACCGGTCCGGTCATCCGCGACTTGATCCTCACCATGCGGGCCCCCGAAAACCCGGTAAAGACGGCTCCCAAAACATTCCAGCCCGCGCCGGCAGTGCTGGATTTCGAAGTCTCCTCAGCCCCGCTCCGGCAGGCTCCGAAGGAAGGCGCTGAGCCGGTGAAGCAGGAGCCGATCATCGTCAAAGGCATCACGATTTCGCCCGCCGTGGAGGGCGAATGGCGCTGGGAAAGGGAATCCTGGCTTGTCTTCCGCCCGGCCAAACCCTGGCCAGCGGGAGTGGAATACAAACTGCATCTGCCGGACGATCTTGAGCTGAACCCGGCGGTCCGCGTGAAGGAACGCAATTATTCTTTCAAGACGGCTCCGGTCAGGGCCTCGGTTTCCTCCGTCGTGTTTTACACAGACCCCGCCAATCCGGCGATCCATCAGGCGGTCTCGGAGTTGATGTTCAGCCATCCCGTCACCGCTGCGGACGTGGAGAAGCATGCTTCGCTGACCGTGGTCGGAGGCACTCCGCTTTTCGACAAGGACGGGAAAACGCCGTCGCCTCTTTGTACGCTGGTCGCCGATGAGAGC
>DATAIE010000281.1:0-2774 GCA_036262875.1 Verrucomicrobiales bacterium | reverse complement strand
CGTCAGTGGGCGCATCGTCTGCGAGACAGTGGAGGAGTTTAAGATACGGAGGATGTTGCAGCCCTGGCACGGAGCGGCCGATATGGCTCCGTTTGTGATAGGGTATTTTCAGATGTTTCACGCGCTCTTTCCATGGCAGTCATTTCCGGAGAAGGCGGATGATGCCTCCACCTACGATGTTTTGTTTTGCCGCCAGGTTCCGGCAGCGCGTCAGAAGCGCCTGCCGTTTACGGTGCTCCACGCAGGTCCCAGCGGACAAAACTGGCGGGGCAGAGAATCGTTGCCATTCTTTCAAGCCGGCGCGGAAAAGCTGGATTCGAAAAAGCTCGATCTGCGGAAAGAGATAACCGCCCTCGGGTACAAAAACCCTGATTTAGCGATCGTTGGCAACGGCTCCTTCAAACTGTTGGAGGAGGTCGCGGGGGTGTGCCGGTCTGTCACCTATTTTGATCATGCGGGAATCCTTACCGGCCATATCGACCCCTTGTGGAACGAAAGCCGGTCATGGTGGCGGGGGCAGTTGGAAAGGCTTCGTTTACCGGATAACGTTTCCATCGTTCCAACCCACGAAGAAGGTGAGATGGACGAGGTTTTCGATATCGTTGCATTTTTGGTGGAGGTTGATTACGACTTTTTGCTGATGACCCTGCCTGGTTGGATTCCGAGGCTCAAACCGGATTCAACCGTTTGCGGGTTAGGCTATTTTGAACGCGCACCCGACACCTGTATCCCGGTAAACCTTCTTTTCGGGTCGTCACGCATCGCTGCCTGCGACAGCGGTTTTTGGTCGGTGGCCGTTGAAAACCCGCGCCAGTTTCTGGCGCGCATTATGCCCCCGCCAGTGCAGGGAGAGAGGGGGGTGGTCTATATTTACGAGCACGCGTCACAATTGGAGAACTTGATGGTTAGCATATCGAGTCTTCGCCGGCATTGGAAGGGACCTGTTGCCGTGCTTCATATTTCGCCGGAGGACCCTTCTGTGAGAATCGCCTGCGCCCGGTTGGGAGTCGAGTGTATCGCGCTGCCCTCGCGCTTGAAGGCCAATGATGACGAACTTGAATCAGACGCATTGAGCGCGGCGGATTTCCAGGAGGCGCTTTGTTGGGTTCCCTGGCAAACGGCTGTGTTTATGGCGTGCGAGACTTATGTCTGTGCCCCGCTGGATGCCCTGTTTGAAGAAGTGGAAGACAGTCGCGAAGGGCTTGTTAAACTTCCCCTTCAGGATAGTGCGACATCCGGGCTCACCGGAATCTGTTTTGGTTTTGTTCGGGAACGCTTGATTAGGGACTCCCCTGCTTGTCCTGTTTCAAGTGACGGTGAAGGCAGTGTTCCTTCAGACTCCGCACCTTTCGCTCTGAGCCGTCGCGTGGCGGCGGGAACCAGGCTGGACAATATTAGATCCGGGACGGTTGTGGTGGACTTCGGTGCGCACGGGCCCGAAGATTCAAATCCTATCACGGAAACTCGTCGAGAGCTTGAACGTTTTTTTAGGATGGGGTGAGCAGTCCATCCCGCCGGCCCGGGGGAACGAATTCGTCAGGATCATTGTCGTTTATGATATATCCAGGTTCCCTGGTGAATGTTGAAATTGCCGGGGTTGAAAATGCCATCGCCGATACACTCGCTCACCGCTTTTTCGACACCGGGCCACTGCTCGCCATAGTCATCCCCGGCGAGCACGCCGCCCCTCTTTACCTTTGGAAGCCACGCGAGTATATCAGCACGCACGCTTCCATAGTCGTGGGCGGCATCAATAAACACAAAATCGAGACTGCGGTCCAGGTAAAGACTGACGGCCTCCAGGGAGGGGCGGCGTATCGCCCTGATGATATGCGCCACGGACTCAGTGTTCTTTAAAAATTCCTTATACAGATAGTCCGGATCATCAAGGAGTTCGCGCACGAAAAACGGGCTGCCTTCTTCACGATGCTCGGGGGAGCCAGTCCACGTATCAACACAGTCGAACCGGATAAATTTTTGAGAATTGACGATTTCGACGGCCATGTAGGCTGCGGACCGCCCCCTCCACGAGCCAACCTCTACAAAATGCGCTCCGTCCGGAAAAATATTTACAGCATCCGTGTAGACAAACTGACTGGTAAACCACGGCTCTCCGATGTTGTGATAAAAGTGTTCCATGGAATTTTGTCCGGATCTGCTCTAGCCTTGCATAGGCAAAGGTAGCGTGCAAATGCGGCTTTTCGACGAGAGAGGCAGATATCAATACATCAGCAGGTGAAGGGCCGTCATTTGAGGCCTTTACAGCGGTTTAAATAGAGTTATAGCGGTTGTTTGGCGGGCTTTGCGCAGCCACAACCAACTGTTTTACCGACGTCCTTCCGGCTTCCGGAAGATGTGGCGTCTGCGGTATGTGACGGGATGCGTCCATGTATTACTTCAGATGCTGCATTTTAATTTAAAACGCTTCAGAGAGCTCACGGTTTTTTCTCCAGCCAGGTCTTCAGTTCCTGAATCTCATCCGCCTTGAGACGGCGGTTTGGCGGCATGTAGCCAAAGTCCACCAGCACGCGGATGGGATGAGAGTGAGTTTTGAAGAGTGGTGCCCGGTCGCCGTCCTCATCGTGGCACCGGGAACAGAATTTCAGCGCCAGCGGCTGGCCGTAGTCCGGCGCGGCCTTTTCCTCCGGCGGGAAATAGAAACGGGAGCGCGGTCCGTCCGCGATGTGTTTGCTGATCGCCGCCGCCAGTGGAGGATCGCTAACAAGGTCGGCGCGCGCCGGATGAATGGCCAGCGGACCGGAGGAATGGCATTT
>DATAIE010000280.1:0-10680 GCA_036262875.1 Verrucomicrobiales bacterium | reverse complement strand
GAAAACGGATCGTGCGCCACCACGCGCAAGGGGAGCATGCCCTCCTGAGTCCGCCAATCTCTTTTATGGCCACTGCACCGGACCAGCACGCCGGGCGTGTTTCGAAAACACAGCGTGCCTTCACCGGCACGGGGAGCATGTCCTCCGGTGGCCGCCATTTCCATTGCCGGTCTGGCAGACGCAGGAATGCACCTGTCTTGTAAACAGGCTCATGCGGGTGCGACTCCCGCGGCCGGCTCCACTTTCCACGGCCCTGTAGTTCAATCAGCAGAACGCTCGACTCTGACTCGGGAGGTTGATGGTGCAATTCCATCCGGGGCTTCCATCTCAAACTCATACTGGCCGCAAGCATTAAAGTGATGCTCTCCGCTTTGACCGGAGTGAACGGGGAGCGTTACCCCGGCGGCTTTCCAGGCTTCATGCTTCTGTAGCTCAATGTAGAGAGCGCCGCGCTT
This sequence comes from Verrucomicrobiales bacterium, assembly GCA_036262875.1. Classification (GTDB taxonomy): domain Bacteria; phylum Verrucomicrobiota; class Verrucomicrobiia; order Verrucomicrobiales; family V1-33; genus V1-33. Next base: position 10,225 of record DATAIE010000280.1, on the reverse strand, counting down.
CGAACGCGGAGGTTGCGGGCGAAACTCCTGCCGGAAGCACCAATTTTATCCCTGCGTAGTCCAACAGCAGAGACACTCCGCTCAGACCGGAGGCAGTGCGGGTGCAAATCCTGCCGCAGGGACCAATTTCATCACTCTTACGTTCCCGTAGCTCAGCAGAAGAGCAGCCGGCTTCTAACCGGCGGGTCGAAGGTGCGAATCCTTCCGGGGATGCCACTTTGTTTTCCTCCGGTGGCCCAATCAGCAGAGGCATCCCGCTTAAGACGGGAGAGTTGCGGGTGCAAGTCCCGCCTGGAGGACCTTTCACTGACATGGAGCGCAAACCGGACCAGCGGGCCGGGACCCGGTGCTAACGGGATCGTGCCGATATCAAACGGCATGGGGTGCAAGTCCTCTGCGTTCCGCCTTTCCCATCCGAACACACATGGAACGAGATCATCGATTCTACACCGATAAACAGCTGCTGGCGCTCAACAGGGAATCCCGTGCGCTGCACAGGGAGCGCACTGTCCGGGTGCCTGTCGATCCGCCCATTCAGCGCGGATGGGTGCGCCGCTGGCGACTCACCACACCGGCCCGGAGCCGGCCGGATGCGGCGGTGCTCCTGACCATTCTCTCCGGCATTAACACAGAAGCGCATTTCTGGAGGCGGAACTTTAAACCAGGGAAGGGCCGCAAGGACCGATTCCGGCGGCACATCCTGACGGGGCAGGCGCTCAGGGTGCTGCACGAATGGGACTGGCGGCGGCTGGGGTGGCCAGTGGCCTGGCGGCACCGGTATTTCCGGTCCCATGAAACCCTCTCGTGGTCGAAGCAAAAAGTGACCCTCCTAACGTTCCGTTTGGAAGGGATTTACGAGCTTTATACGGACCGGCATTTCCTCTTCGATTTACCGGTGCTCAATTCCGGAGCGGAAAGCCGCACGGCTGAAATCGAATCCGCCGTCCGAAGAGTCGGAGAATTCCGGCTCGAGCGGCTGATGGATTCCCGCCGTTCCCGCTGGCGCGACCCCGACTTGAGGCAGTGGGAGCTCCGCCAAATTCACACAGGCATCATACGCAATGCTCTGCGGGGAGAGGACGTTGAAGTGAAGCGGAGATATGTCCGCCGCTTCATTTCAGCGTCTCTGAGAGACACGCATTTCACACGAGGGCGTCGGCTAATAGTAGGCCTTCTGACTTTCATTCAGGCAATACGGGTGCGAATCCCGTCGCCCTTGCCACTTCCAATCACACGACCGCATCGTCTAACAGCTTAGGACTCTGTGCTCTCCACACAGGAATCCGGGTGCAACTCCCGGTGCGGTTGCCATTTGCCAACACGTTTGTTTTTCATTGCCCGCGTAGCCCAACAGTAGAGGCACGGCGCCGAGATCGCCGCCAGTGCAGGTGCGAATCCTGCCGCGGGCACCATCCGTCTCACTCCCTGGGTTTCCGTTTCCTGAAGAACACCATTTGGATGAACTTCACGAAGAAGACAGCAAGCATCAAACCCACGGCAATGTTTGCGGCGAGTTTGCTGGCGTTGTCGGCAGCTTCGTCGACAAAGGCGAGGAGTGGGACTATCATATAATTTCCATAATCAGAAGGGCTGATCTGTCAATCGCCTCGCGGACTGCAAGCATTGAAGTGATGCAGCGGACTTTTAATCCGCAGAGCAGGGGGCAGTACCCTGGCGGTCCACCAAATCTCCTTCTTGAGCAATCGTTGCGGCCTTCAAACGCTTTCTTGAAAATCCATCCGGCTTCATGAATCGCAGCAGAGTGTCGTCTCTTCGTCAGGCCTTCCTGCAACGCTTCGGTTTCACCGCGCCGGCGGAATTTGTTGCCCTGGCCGGTGAAGTGGAGGGTTTGAGCCTTCCTGTGCTTCCGGAGTTTCACTGGCTGACCGCCGAAGAGGTCGCCGGCTTCGCGTTTCTTGAGCACCAGTGGCCGGATTTTGTGCCGTTTGCACGCAGCACCAGAGGTGATCTTTGGTGCTGGTGTCCGGAATCCGGGGCCGGCGGGAAAGTGCCGGTGGGCGTCTGTCCGCTCGATTGCGAAGAGGGAGAGATTTACGCGCCGGACTTTTCCTGTGCATTATTTCGGCTGATTTGCGATAGTGCACGGCATCTCTCTGAGGTGCCTTCGGGTATCAGTGCCGCTGCCACCCTTCTGCGGGACAGTGCCGCGCTTACCGTTCCCGTTTGGCCTGAGGAATGGCGGGCGTGGCTAACGAGAATGGCGGAGAATCCTGTTTCGCAGTGGCGGGAGCACGGCAGCCCGTGCTTTGGAATCATCCCGCGGTCCGAATACGACCGCGTCGTCCGCGACTGGATCGACGATGGAGATGTCGGCAGCGTATTCCGGTGGATGACGGCCCCTTAAAGAGAACGATTTTTCCGCCCGTTGGTGAAACAGTATCACGGCTGTCTTACACACAGCACTCGAGGGGGCAGCACCTTCACGGGCGACCATTTTGCGCAGCGAGGAATGCCGCTGCGATGGCGAAAATTCCCGCATTTCACAAATCCCGACCCCGGGACGGAAGGGGAATTCCTTTCTTAAAAACCATGAAATTATCCAAAGCACTTAAGGAAAAGAACCGTGTCGCAGGCGAACTGGAAGAGCTCAAAAGCCTGCTGAAACAGCAGAACGTGCGAGCCTCCACACAGGCGTTCGACTACAACGCGCAGGACTTGCTCGCCCGGCTTCGGGTGAAGCTCGACGAACTCGTGAAAGTAAAGACTGCCATCGCGCAGGCGAACGTCGCTGTGTATGAGAAAATCTTCCGCCTCGCAGAACTCAAAGGCTTGTCTGCGCTGCTGAAGACGCTTGAGACCAAAAACGGTGTCTTCAAAGAAAACAGCGGTGTTTATGGCTCGGCGTACGATATCGAGTACATCGCCCAGTTGAAGAAAACGGAGGTGGATCGCCTCGCCGCAGAAACGGACGCTGAAATCCAGTCACTGCAGGACGCGCTGGATGAATTCAACTTCACCTGCTCCGCCGCAGTTTAGTCGCGGTAGACAAGCGGAGCGCCGCACGGGCGGCGCTCCCGCAACAGATCGGGGCCGCGGTGGTATGGATATCCGTCGCATCGGGCAAGGCTGCATCTCTGCTTTTCACGAAGCATCCTGTAACCAAATACCGGGCTAAACTGACGCCGACGCTGATTGTCAAAAGGCACGGTGCATTCAGTCAAGGAGCAAACCTCACACTTCAATCAGCAAGACTCTTCGCGGTCCTGCCGACTGTTACGAATTGAAGCTCTCCGCGCGCCCCACTGTTTGCATTCCATCTCCAGAGAACCAGCGTAAGGGGCCTCAACTTGAGGCTTGAGCCGGTGAATTGACTTGCGGGAATCCTGCATTCCACTGAAACCTGTTGCCCACTGCTTCGCTCCCATGTCCTGCCGCGTCCTTCACGAAACCCTCCAGATTGAAACCCGCGGCAAGGGAACAGTGGAGATCACAGAGGCGGTGGCACGATTTCTTTCGGGCACGGGGGTCAGAGAGGGAACCGTCACCGTTTTTGTCCGCCATACGAGTTGCAGCCTGGTGATCATGGAAAACGCCGACCCGTCGGCGCGGCGTGATCTTCACGAGTTTTTCGACCGCCTCGTTCCGGAAAATACTCCCTGGTTTCAGCATACCTGCGAGGGCCCGGACGACATGCCGAGCCACATCCGCATGGCCCTTACGCGGACGTCGGAAACCATTCCGGTTTCAAAGGGAGCCATGCTTCTGGGAACCTGGCAGGGAATCTATCTTTTCGAGCACCGCCGCGCGCCGCACCAGCGACAGATTATTGTCACGGTCACGGGCATTTGACCACTTGGTCCGCTTCGCAGGCATCCGGTGCCGCTGATTTTTTGGCGTCTGACTCCCGGCGCTGTTTCGCCCCGCGAATGCGGCGCGACGCACTTTTTTTGAACTCTCCAACCCCTAACTCCATCCAATTCCATGAACTTTCCTTTCTCCTCCCTTTCCGATTATCACTCCATCCGTCAATTTTATGAACACCCCGATACTTGAATCCCAGTTCGCCCGCATGGGCGCACGGTTGAAGGTGGTTCAACAGAATGAAAATCGCAGAGCCTCCGGGCTCGCACTGGACGTGCGGCGCGATGACGACGGCGAATTTTTCGAAGTTCGTCTCCCGTCCGCCGCTCAGCCGGTGCCGGAGCTTCTGGTGCTTCAGACCGACCGGCAAGACCGCCATCTGCTGCTGCTCGCGAAAACCGCCGATGGCCGCAAGGATCGATTCCTTTGCGGTCACGACGAGCGCGAGTGGTTCGTGGCAGCAGTGCCCGGCAATGCCTCCACGGTGGCCGACGCCAAAGAGGCGCTGAAGCCCGCGGAAGTGCGCGCCGCCCAGGCGCAAGCCGGGCTCAATCGCGAGGCCGCTCAGCGGCGCAAGAATGAAGCCTTCATCCGCCAGGGTGAATGGTTTTTCATGCCGGCGCCGGGGCTCGTTGTCGATGCGAAACGCGTCCTTCATCATGAACCGATCCGCCGCAGTGGCGGCAAGGCGCACATGGTGGAGACGCTCTACCGCACCGGCGGCGAAGCCATCTACTACAGCGAAGCCAAACGTAAAATCCTCACCGTGCCGCAATACCGTGCTCTGCTCCGGCAGCGCCCGCAGACGGTCAAAGAGGACTGGCGCATCATGCAGCGCAATATGGCCGCCTACGGGCGGGGCACGGTCCGCCACCCGGACCATCGCACCATCACGCTGCACGACTGGCACCGCATTCTGATGAACACTGAATCCCAGGCGCCCGCCATGCAACACGTGGCGTTTCTGGACTAACCGAAGTGGTCCGCCGGCTTCCGCGAGGGAGCCGGCGGATTCCCTGAACTTCAGAGATTCTGTTTTGACCGGAGGATGAAACGCCTCCGGCTTTTCCGCGTTTTCCACCCGACAGTCCGGGTAGAGATTGCAGCGCGATGCTTCCCTGGGATGCGTTTTCTTCGGGGGTCTCCCTGTTCCTGGGCAACAAAATCAGCCCATCCATTTTATGAATGCTTTTGAAAATCCGAAGATCTTCGGCCAGCACGAAGAGGATACAGTCAAACAAATCCACCGGTGTCTGGCGGTGGGAGGCACCCGGGCGGTGCTGTGTGCTGACGGGCATAAAGGCTACGCGCAGCCGATTGGCGGCGTGGTGGCGTATCGCGACCTCATTTCCATCAGTGGCGTCGGGTTCGACATCGCCTGCGGTAATCTTGCCATCCGGACGAATTTGAAATCCAGAGACCTCCGGCAGGATATGGGCAGCATCATGAACGAAGTGGTGCGCCGCATCTCCTTCGGCATGGGCCGCAAAAACAAGGAAAGCATCGACCACGAGCTTTTCGACGACGAGGCATGGAAACTGAAGCCGATGAATCATCTCAAGGACCTTGCCGCTTCTCAGTTGGGCACCGTGGGCAGTGGAAATCACTACGTGGATATCTTTGCCGATGAGCATGACACCGTGTGGGTGGGCGTTCACTTTGGAAGCCGCGGGCTCGGCCATAAGACGGCCACATGGTTTCTCGAGAAGGCAGGCATGAAGGATGGTATGGATGTCGCGCCCACTGTCCTGCGCACCAGCACCACACTGGCCCAGGATTACATCCAGGGCATGAACCTTGCCGGCCGCTACGCTTATGCCGGTCGGGAATGGGTGGCCCGTACGATCGTGAAGAAGATCCTCTGGGCGAAGATCGAGGAGGAGGTGCACAACCATCACAACTTCGCGTGGCAGGAGGAGCACGACGGAGAGATGCAGTGGGTAGTCCGCAAGGGTGCCACGCCTGCGTTTCCAGGCCAGAAGGGCTTTGTCGGCGGCAGCATGGGAGACAACGCCGTCATCATTCAGGGCGTGGAGTCCCAGGAATCCAAAGAAGCGCTTTATTCCACCGTTCACGGTGCCGGTCGCGTCATGAGCCGCACCGCGGCGAAAGGGAAACGCGGACAGCCGGGCCGTATCTCCCGTGAAGAGATGGATCAGTGGGTGAAGGAAAAAGGCGTCGTCCTCCGCGGCGGTGACCTTGATGAGGCTCCGCAGGCTTACCGCCGCCTGACGGATGTCCTGGCGGAACATGGAAATACCATCCGGGTTCTTCACACGCTGCGTCCGCTGGGCGTGGCCATGGCGGGACGGGACATCCGCGATCCCTATAAGGACTGACGCGGGATCATTTGACTGCACCGCACCCTGGACGCGGAGAGGTGAAAGAGACGGCTTCGCAGGCCGGCGATGCAGTCGCAACCAAAGGAAGGGAGACGCCCCGGCCATGGCCTTGCTCTGGCCGGGGCTGTCTTGCGAAATTTCGGCGACCTGTCGCTGTGTACACAAAGAACGAACACCTCAAGGCAGGGCACACTTTTACCAACATCCAATGAACGACACGCTCAACAGACCCACCGTACTGATCCTGAACCGACAATGGCAGGCCATCGATGTGAAGACTCCAGCGGAGGCTTTTGGCATGATGGCCACGGGTGCCGCGAGCGGCCTCGATATCGGCGGGGAGGGAATGCGTCCGGTGCCGTGGAAGGACTGGCTCGCCCTCCCTGTGCGTGACCAGGATTGTCCGGTGCACACCGTGCGCGGTGCGGTGCGGGCGCCGACCGTGATCGTGCTTGCCCGCTATGCCAGAATGCCGCGCCGCCGGCTCAGCTTTTCGCTGCGGGGGCTGTGGGAGCGGGACGGCGGTGTCTGCCAGTACACGGGCAAGCGCCTGCAACCGGGCGAGGGCAACATCGATCACGTCATGCCCCGGAGCCGGGGAGGCCATTCTTCGTGGGACAACTGCGTGCTTGCCGATAAGCGCGTCAATCACCGCAAGGGAAACCGCACGCCGGACGAGGCGGGACTCAAGCTTGTGCGCCCGCCTCAGGTGCCGCGCGAGTTGCCGGCCACTGCTTTCATCCGGAACACGCACGCCATTCCCGACTGGGAAATGTTCCTCGGCTAACGATTGTTGGAGAGCGGCGCAGCGCCCGTGCTGCGCCGCTCGAAAGGGGGCACTACCTCCCCTGCAGCGGAACCGCCGTCTTGAAGAAGTCCGCTCCCAGCGCGTCTGCCCACAGGCGTGCGGCTTTTCGCTCGCCGGCCTCACTGAGGTGGACTTTGTCCACGGTGTCCCCCGGAGCCAGTGTGTCGTAGTCCGGGCCCGGAAAACAATGCGGCTCTTTGCTCATCCGTTCCTGCACACGCCGGATCTGGCCAACGCTGCCCGGCGGTGACTGCCGGTTCACCACCACAGCAAGCTCCGGAAAGTTGGCGTCGCGGCGTGCCTGAGCGACCCACGTCCGGTAGTTCGCCATGATCTTTTCCTCGTCCTTCTCAGGCCAGTCGTTTTGGCCCTGATCCGCGAGGATGGCCCGCACCCCTGTCGTGGCGACATACTTTTTGAGCGCATGTTCAAGGCGAATGTACGGCATGCGAATCGAAGAGATCACAAACGGATGCTCGAAGGCTTCTCCGCGGGCTGACTTCGCCCAGTGTTCCAGGCTGGTGCCGCCAAAGGCCGCATTCAGCAGCAGCACCGGCACATTCTGAGATTTGGCGATCTGTTCGGCGAAGGCAGCCCAAAAGTAGGTTCCGTTCCCTGCGGGCGCAGGACAAACGCCGGAGCCAAATTGAGCGCCGACAGCCTCCGGCAAAAACTTTGCGTCGCCTGTGAACTTATACCGGCGCTGCGACTCCATATCGCCCGCGGGCAGGGCGATCGTGTTCACACGGTCATCTCCTGCCCCGGGCAGATTGATGGAGCCGCCATGCGCCACGGAGTGACCCACGACGACAAACACCTCACCAACTCCCACCCGTTCCACTCTGGCCGCAGCGGTATTGCTTTCGTTGCGGGCGCGCACCTCCAGCGCATACCAGCCCGCCGGTGTCGTCAGACGGCCGTTGTAATGGAAGTCGGGTTGAACAGCTCCGAGTGCCTTCCAATCTCCCGCTTTGCCCGTGGCCGCATCCACCAGCCGGGCCTCCACCGCGGCTCCGGGCCACGCACAATTTCCCGCTACGGAAATCGTGGCGTTTCCAGCTAGGTCACGCTGATAGACCAGGCGGTTGGCCGGAGAGATCACTGAAAGGGTTCGCCTCGCCGCTGGCCCGTCGGTGGGACGGAGCCGCACTACTGCCAGGGCGGGTGCCTTCAGTGCCAGACGCAGTGAGGCAACGTCCCCCTCCAGTCGCACCGTTCGTGGGTTCGCGTAGTCGCTTTCGGCGCTGACGGTGCGGATCTCCGCGGTGACGCCTCCGGTCCAGGCGAAATCTTTCCAGGTCAGCACTGTCGCTCCGCGCGGATCAGCGAAGTTGCTAACCAATATCGCCGCTTCGCGTCCGTCCGTGCTCAGTCCGGCGGCGAACCCCAGTTTCCCGGCTACTGCTCCGTGCGCCTCTACCCGTTGGGGTGTTTCCACCAATGTTTGAAAGGACCGGAAGGCCTGCCACGCCTTCTGCGGCACGCCCTGTTCTGTAAAGAGGCCAAAGCCGCCCAGTTCGCCGTGGAAGAAATTTCCGACATCCAGGGGTGAGTCCTGAAGCTCAAGCAGCGATGTCGCGATGAACGCCGCGCCCGGTGCACCGGCCATCTCCGCATAGTACCGGCTGCGGGCGTCCGGAGTGGCCCCTTTGCTGAGGGGAGCCCAGGAATTGCCCGGAAGGAAGTTCCATTCGTTGAGATGATTTTCCGTGTCGGTGAAACCCCTCGAATCGAGCAGCCGCCGGATCGCTGCGGAGCGTGCCGCCAGTTCGGACGGGTTGGCGGTGTAGCAATGCCAGGAGAAGAAGTTCAGAGGCACATTCTCTTTGCGGCACATCGTCAGGAAGTTCGACGCAAAATCCGTTGGCCGGAATTCGCCGTTCACAAAACTTCCGCTCGCCCCCAGCGCCGGTCCGCCCACCTTGAGGGCGGGAAACTCCTTTTTGATCGCTTTCGCTGCCGTGGCGTAGAGGCGGAGGTAGTCGTCATCCGATCCGCTCCACATCGCCGGGCGGTTTTCCGGCTCGTTCCAGATTTCCCAGTAACGGATATTGTAGTGGAATCCATTTGCCCATCCTTCGTTGTAGTGGCGGATGATGCCGCGGCAGATGTCAGCCCATTTACCCATGTCCGCCGGTGGATGCACATACCGCTTCACGCTGGTGTGCTCGATGCTCTCGCCGAGCCGGTAGATGGGCTCCGCACCTGTCTGACGCACGGCAGCGATGTATTCGTCCGTGAGCCGGAAATCATAACTCCCCGGAAGCGAGGGGTCGGCATCCGGGCGGGGGAATACGGCGTGGTGATCCACCACGTAAGGATTCGGCCAGCCGCAGTCGTGCAGCCGTGTGCAGGGAATGCCCAGTTCCTTTTGCTCCTTCACCACGTCGAAAATACCGCCCGGCGCCAGCGGTCCCTTGTTGATGCCGTGGAGTGCCCGGATGCTCCCGGTATGGACGGAGAAGTCGACGCTCAGCGCTGCCGCCTCCTCCCCATGAAGGCGAACGCAGAAGAGAAGGACAGCGAGCAGCCATCCGTATCCCGGGCGCACCGGACACGGCAGGGGAGCAGATTCAAAGGAGGGAAAACGCATCCGGAACCCGTGTCCCTGAGAGGCCGGGAGAGCAAGCAGAGGAGGAGCGCCGGAGAAACGCGACTGCGTTTTGCAAATCGTTGTCCTCCCGCCCGGGATTGGAGGAACTGGTCCGTCCAAATCACTTCCGGCGAGAATCCCTCCTTTGAGAACATGCATTCAGTAACCAAAACAAACCAGTCCCTGTGGAGCCTGCGAGGGATTTTTCGTGTCGTTGTCTGCTGCCTCGCGGTCACCGGCGGCGCGGGGAGGGCAGGGGCCTTTACATCGGCGGACGCGGATGCCCTGTTCGAGGCGCATGCCAAAGCGTTTTATGTGGAAAAGGACGGTCGCGCATGGTTCAAGGAATCCACGGATGGAGGCAAGGTCTCCTACTGGATGCGGGCGGAGCAAATGGAAATGGTGCTGGACGCCTGCGAGCGCACAAAGAACCCGCGCCATTTTGAAATGTTCACCTGTCTGTTTCACGGGTTCCTTGCCGACCACGGTAAAACCTGGGAGCGCAACGAGTTCAACGACGACATCATGTGGATGGTCATCGCGTGTGCACGTGCCCATTTGCTCAAGCCCAATCCTGAATTTTTGAAAGCAGCGCGGGAGAACTTTGATCTCTGCTATGCGAGGGCCATTTCCTCGGATCTCGGCGGAGGACTGTGGTGG
>DATAIE010000279.1:0-2696 GCA_036262875.1 Verrucomicrobiales bacterium | reverse complement strand
GTGACCTGCGGCCCCGTCGTGCTCGCTCCAAAACCGGCCTCCACTCCCTGGCCGCTGTTGATAGAGACCGTATTGGTGATGTTCACGACGCGGGAAGGATTGCCGTCGCAGCTCCACGCCATGGCTTCATGCCAGCTTGAGTCGATCCAGCAACTGTCGATGGTCATCGTGCCGCCCGCGCCGCTTCCGGCATCCAGACCGTCGTCCTTGCAGTTGCTCCACACGCTGCGGATCATTTCGTTGGTGCCGCCCGTCATGTAGAGACCGTCGTTGTCGTCGTCTTCGAAGACGCCGTTATCGAGATTGAATTCGACGAAGTGGCTCTCGACGACGCTGACCTTTCCTCCGTCGATCTGCCCGCCGGTAGTGGCACGCTGGATCAGGCAGCGGTTCAATGTAATGTTCGAACTCTCACCATGGAAGGCCTGGCCCGGAACATTGTCGATGATGTAAGTATCCGTGAGCGTCAGCGTGGTCGTGGAGGCGAGCCCGGAGAACGTAATCACCGGCTGGTTGGCGTGATGCCCGCCGAAATCGTGCGGTGCCACGCTCAGCCAGTTGGACTGTTCACAGGCACCTGTCAGGATCGCACCGGTCATGTCCAAATCGCCCGCGGTGCCGTGCACCCAGATGCCTCCCCAGCGTCCGCCGGCAGTCGCCGGATAAAAGAGCACCGGTGCCGCCGTGGTGCCGTTTACCGTGAGCGTGCCCAGCACCTCGATATCGACTCCCGTGTCCACCGCCACGACCGTGCCCGCGCCGATGGTCAGGGCTGTCCCGGCCGCAATGGTCAGGTTCGCATTGATGCGGAGGAACGAATTCGCCGGGATGCTGGTCGCCGTGGCTACGCTGCCGCTCAGCGTCGTCCACGCCGGACTCTCCACCGCCTGCACCGCGCGCATCGTTTTCACCCCGCCCGTAAAACCGAGCGCGAGAGTTTTGGCGCCACCGGTGGAAAAGCCCGGGAACTGCCCCGCGCCCCCGCCCCGGTAGATCCGGTGTGTCATCGATTTTCCACCCGGCTCATACGTGAGGGCCGTGCCGTTCAGCTTTGCGATTTGCCCGCTGCCGTCCGTCAGCCGGACGATAATCGGCACGTTGACTCCCGCCGGGATCTGTTGAGGCACCACGAACGCCGCCGTGGCGGCATCGATCACCGCCGGCGGCGCATCCACCTGCGGCACCGGCACCCACGAGGGCAACCCGTTGTCCGCATTGCCTCCATTGCGGCCCGCCGCGTCCCTCACGATGTACTGATACAGGGCTGTTTCCGCGGTTCCTCCTCCCGAGGGCGTTTTGGTGACGGTCAGTTCATGATATCCAATGACCCTTGAAGTGTAGCCGGCGGAGGCATTGATGACTTCGCCATCCAGACTGCTGACGGTCGTAAACCCGGCCTCATTGGGAACCGTATACGTCACCGCATTGGAATAGGCAGTTTTCGTCGTCAGGCCGGTGACCGTAATGGCGGCCTGTGCCGATGCTGCGAAAGTGATCGCTGCCGCAGCGACAAGGGAATGCGAAAGAGAATTCATAGAGACAAAGAGTGACCGGCAACAGAGCAGGCAACCCAACGATTCCCACTACGTATGGCTGCGCATATGAAGCGCAAATGAAGGTCGGTTAACGGGATTGCAATCTTTAGTCCGCGTGGGCGGAGGAGGGCCATCGGGAAAACTGGGGAATGGTCGCGCAGCGACAAATCCACAGGACGGACACACCTCTGCTTAAACCGCTCAATGCTTCAAAGTGAATTCCGGCTGGAGGTTATCCAGCACGATCCGCGCGATTTGAGTGCGCGGGTGGCCCTCTCCGAGCACAGCACGCCATCCTTCATACACCTTTTCCATCTCCAGCCGGGCTGCGTCCTTTTTGCCCTGGACCCGCAGGTTGAGGGCGAGGTTGAACCGGCAGCGGAAAATGTCAGGATGGGCCCGGTCGAAAGTGCGCTCCATGTCCGCCAGCAGCGCGCGCTGCGCCGCTTCGGCCTCATCATAGCGGCTCTCCGCCATCAGGGCATTGGCCAGGTTGTTGCGGCTGACGAGCGTTTCCGGACTGTCCGGCCCCAGCTCCCGCTCCTGTTTGCTGACCAGCGACGTGAACGTATTCACCGCGTGTCCCTCATCCAGGTCCTTCACGGACACATGCACGAACGGCAGGCCGGTCAGTCCCGGTGCATCGGTGGATTCTCTGTGATTTTCCACCTGCCGGTCACGCATTCGGCCAGCGACGCGTGACTGGACCGCCCACACTGCAAACATGGGCAGCGTGAGACTGAAAAAGATAGTGGCATCTCGAAGAAGGGCACGGTTCTTCTGCATGATGGGGTGGGGATGTTCCCGCCATGCTATCCTCTACCCCCGGGGTGGCAATATAATATTATACGTGCCAGTGTATTTTCGATGAAACCATAATTAAAATCAACTCCACAGCGGGTTTCTTCAACCCGCGAGCACTTCCGCAGGCTGGGAGGCGACCCGCTTGATAAGTTTCAGGACACTTTCCGCGTCGTAGGGCTTCGGGAGGAAGTTCCGGCCAGGAACGAGATCGCTGCCCTGCTGGAAGAGATCGGCACTGTAGCCGCTGGAGTAGATGACGCGGAGTCCCGGCCGCTCATCGAGCAACTGCCGGGCAAGATCATGCCCCGTCGCGCCACCTGGCATCACGATGTCGGTTACCAGCAGGTCGATGAGATG
>DATAIE010000278.1:0-9718 GCA_036262875.1 Verrucomicrobiales bacterium | reverse complement strand
TAGTCTTTACGGAAGGAAGTGACAGGCTTTTTTACTTTTCTGCGACCATCTCGCGGCCACGGATTTCGCGGAACTGCCGGCTGCGGACGAGAGCCTCCAGCGCGGCGGTCACGCGATAGCCCTCCTTTTCGAGCCGCTGGCGCATTTCGTCGAGCAGCGGCCCGTCGGACAACTGGACGCTGCGTCCGAGTGAGTAGCCGAGGAGCTTCCGGCAGAATTGTTTCACGAAGTCATCGCGGCGCGTCGTGAGGAGATAGTTGCGCAGACCATCGAGACCGTTGAATTCCGTGCCGTTGATGAGCTTCACCTGAGTATTGACCGGGTGCCCCGCAGTATCGGCGGTGCGGAAGCGGCCGATGGCATCGTAGCCCTCCAGGGCGAAGCCAAAGGGATCGAACCGGGCATGGCATCCGGCGCACCGCACATCGCTGGTGTGGCGCTCAATGAGTTGACGCTCGGTCAGCCCCTGGGGCGCTTCCTCAGGAAGGACCGGCACGTCTTTTGGCGGGCGGGGGAGGCGATCGCCGACGAGCACTTCGCAGAACCAGTTGCCGCGCAGGATGGGGCTGGTGCGCGAGGCACCGCTTTGTTTGGCCAGGGTGGAGGCGAAGGCGAGAATACCGCCGCGGCCCTTTGCGCGGATGCCATCCACCCGTTGCCAGTCATCGCCTTTGAGCCCGGTGAGGCCGTAGTGTTTGGCGAGAGCGGCATTCACAAAGGTATAGTCGGCATCCAGCAGAGTGAGCACGGAGACGTCACGCTGGAAGAAGTCGGTGAAGAATCGCACGGACTCCTCCTGCATCGCACCGCGGAGGGCGACGAACGAGGGGAAGTGAGTTTCGCTCTTTTCGTTCAGTGTTTCCAGATCACGCACGTGGAGCCACTGACAGCCAAATTCGATGGCGAGGCGGCGCACCCGGGTGTCCTTGATCATCCGGCGGGCCTGTGCCGCGAGGGTGGCGGGGTCGCGCAGTTTCCCGGCGGCGGAGAGAGAGGAGAGTTCTTCGTCAGGAGCGGAGGACCACAGAAAATAACTGAGGCGGCTCGCCAGTTCCCAGTCATTCACGGGCGAGGGGAGATTGCCGGGGCCCGCTTTCTCGCCGCGATAGAGAAACGGAGGCGCGACCAGCACCCGGGCCAGCAGCATGCGCACGGCGGCATCCTGGGGCAGTTCCTGCGCGCGCAGTTTTTCATAGAGGCCACGGAGTTCAGCCGCTTCCCGGTCAGCGAGCGGGCGACGCCACGCACGCCGGGCAAAATCGAGCACGGCCTGCACGTGAACCGGTGCCGTATCCGCCTGGAGTTTCTTGAATTCCGCCGCGCGTTTTTTGATAGGCTCGCGCAACGGCTCCAGGGCCGTGGGGTCGCCGTCCTGGGTGGAGAACTGCCAGATTTGATCGAACGCATCCACCTGGGTCAGCGCGTCCTGGGCGATGAAATGCAACTCGTTCCAGAGCCGGTCGATCTGAGCGGCCTGGGCATCATCGAGCATGAGCCGGCGCAGCGCCTCGTCCTCACGGTAGAACAGCGTCAGAGTGACGACTTCGTCCACCGGCACGATCTTTGTGTAGCACAGCGCGATGGGGAACAACCTGCGAAATTCCTCCATGGAAGACTCGAAGCGTTTGCGGGCGGCGCTGCCATTGGAAACGATAATGGGCGCTTCATAAGCCAGTGGCGACTCACCATCGGTCCACGTCGACTTGCCTTTCTGAGCGCTCGCACCGCCCGCCGTGAGGCCGGCCTTTGGCGACGGGCGGGTGGTCGTGACCTGAAATTGAACACTGCCTTCGCGACCGGTATCGCGGTGCAGTGTGCCGGCGGCGACGAATTCGCAGCCTTCAGCAAGTTCGGCGGGAAGGGTCACCTCAATAACAGAAGGAGCCTGCACGCAAAGGCTGGCCGCATCCACCGGAGAGCCGGAGGGATGTTTGCCAAACAGAGCGGGGTCGAGGCCGGGCGCGCCCGGTTCAACCGGAACCTCCTTTGTGGGAGGAGCGGGCGTCTTCCTGGCAGCAGAGAGCAGCGGGCCGTTCAACGAGGTAAGCTGACGGCGCACCACAGCATCCGGTGAATCTCCAGAGAGACTGGCGGCAGACTGCAACAACTGCTGAATCGCATTCGCGAGCGCTGGCTTTTCTGCGGGAGGGGCCGCCTGCCATTTTGCCAGCAGTGACCCGGCGGGAACGACGGACTGCGCGTCACTGCCTCCGTTGTCAGGCTCGCTGTAAAAGTGCCAGACCTCAGAATGCCCCTGACGGTCCGCATGAGGATTGCCGGCGAGGATGTCGGGAGAAACATCCTCCGCGAGATCCCACTTCCGCTCTCCGTTGGGACCGGGGCTCGTGATGGTCAGGTCCACGGCAGTGAGGTCGCAGGAATGATTGCCATCGCGCGGACCGGTGAGCACGGAAATGACGTCGCCGGCCTGAAGGGAAAGATTTTCGAGCGGGCCGAACTTCATCACGTTGGCCCCCTCGCCGAGACCGGACGCCAGCCGCTGGCGGGTATTGCCGCGGCGCAGTTCCACCGTCCAGGTCACGCCGTTGCCGCACTCCGGATGAGCGTGCTGGATCTGCCCGGAGACCTTCATCACCCCGGCCACGGGACTGCGCCAGCCAATCGCCACGCGGCGTTTGGGAGAGGGGTGCACGACGACACTGTGGGGCTTCACATTGCCGGGCACCCGCACATGCTGATCGCTGGAATTGGCCACCACACTCAGGGCATCGGCGGCGGTCCAGCCTTTGACGAAGTCGTATTTGTCAGAGCGCTCGGACTTGCCTTTGATCAA
Source organism: Verrucomicrobiales bacterium (assembly GCA_036262875.1). Classification (GTDB taxonomy): domain Bacteria; phylum Verrucomicrobiota; class Verrucomicrobiia; order Verrucomicrobiales; family V1-33; genus V1-33. Next base: position 6,924 of record DATAIE010000278.1, on the reverse strand, counting down.
TGAATCGATCCTGACATCTCCGGAGCCGATCCCGAGATACTCAAACCACGCGGCAAGGACCGCGGGATCGACGGCGTGCTTTTGAGCCAATTGCGCCACGGCGGCTTTGTCCGCTGAGGCACCGGCCTCCGCGGCGGCAGCGAGGCATTGGGCAGCGGTGGAGATGACCTGTGCCCGGCGCGCATTGAGGGTGCGCATGGCGTCGCGCACGTCCCGCAGCGCCAGGTCCGGACGGCCCGGTGCGACAAGACGCGGATTTTCCCACACAGCGAAGTCGTGATCGCTTCCATCGCCCGCATCGGAGGTGGAAAGATAGAGCGTCAGCTCCTTGCCGCCAGGAGGAGGCGTTAGTTTTACCTTTATCTCCTGACGTTCCGCGAGCGGCACCACCGGCACCTGCCAGGCAACGGGGCCATCGCGCTTGCCGATGTGTCCCACCGTCGTGAAGCGCCAAAGCGCCTTTTGCCATTTCGCAATGCTGGCGGCCACCGCGGGCGCATCGCCCGGCTTCGCAGCCTCCCACTGGGCGCGGATGGAATCGAGAATCGGCGAAGTGCCGTTCGACACCAGCATGCTCATCCAAAGATTATTCAGATACTTCGCATTCAGACCATGGCTGGCGGCGACCTGGGCGATGGAGGGGGAAATCAAACGATAGTCCCGCTGCCTGAGCATCTCCGGCCCCTCCAGAGTGGCGGCGATGTATTTCTCCACCGGCAGGCGGCCGCCGGCATTGGTGTCGAACTGAATGCCCTGAAGATTCACGGGCTGGGCACCGCCGGTTTCGCTGAACTGCGCGTAGAAAGCGCGGATGGCTGTCAGTCTTTCCTCCGTCCAGTCGCGCTGGGTGTTCTTTGAAGAAAAGCGGATGCCGTCCGGAAGGAGCACAGCGTGACCGGCCACCTCTTTGGCAGCATCGAGATACTTTGTGAGGAGTGTGGGCGACATGACCATCGCCGCGCCCGCATTAGTGAACCCTTCACCCGCCGCACTGTCCGCAGGGAACTCCTTTGCGGGGTCCAGTGAATCCACGCCGGTCAAGTCCCGCAGGGTATAGGTATACTCCGCATTCGAGAGCCGGCGCATGACCACCGGGCCGGGATCACCGGCGTTGTCGCGCCCTATCGTTTCGAGCGTGCCGGTAATCCAGGTGGTGAGTTGATGCTTTTGCTCCGCTGACAACTGGGGTTTGTCTTTCGGGGGCATCTCGCCGTCCGAAAGTTGATCGAGTGCTTTTTGCCAAATCTCCGGCTCGTGTTTTACCGCCGCAAACGAATCAAAACGCTGAAGATCGAGGTCTCCCTTATGCTTTTCGGTGGAGTGACATTTATTGCAATACTCCGTGAGCAGCGGACGGATGGTCTGCTCATAATCGTCCGCCCGTGAGGACAGCGGGACCGCCAGCACAAAGGCCGCAACGGCCCGGACGGCGAAAAACCGCGGTTTGTCAGGAAGACCGGTTCGAAGAGGGAGAAAATCCATGAGAACGCACGATGCCGGATGGCGTCCTCCGCGATACTCCCGCAGGCGCGGGTTCTTTCACGCCGCCATCCGGGGAGCGTCTCACAACGGAACCCGCGAATACCGTTCTTTGCCGATTGTCAGCCATTCTCCGCCCTCTGCTTTGTTGAGGGCGAGGGGGAGATGCTCCTCCAAATCGAAAGTCTGTTTTTCGAGCTCCATGACGGGTCCGCGCTGTCCCACGAGCGTGGCCCCCACTTCGATCGCGGATTTAGACTTCACGTTGTAACGGAGAACGAGAGAACCCGGCACCCGGCCAGCCTTTGGCTCTGCGCCGGCCCCTCTCAACATATCGTCAGTCAGTGATGTTCCGATGGAATAGTGCGGCGCCTCCTGGCTGCTGGCAGTCCATGAGCCGCTGATCTTGCGGGTGACGACTCCCTGAGACGTGCCGTTTTCGCGGGTAAAGGAATGATCGTCCTTAAACTCGTAGCGCGTGTAGAAATAGGGGGTCCCGGGATTCGAGCGGATTTCCCAACTGCCCACGGGGCTGGGCGACCCCGTCTTCGTCGAGTCGGCGTCATTCTTGTCAGAATCGCATCCTGCGAAAACGAGGCTCAGGGCGATGAGGGCGAGGCGTTTCATGGCGTGGAATCGGGATCAAAAAGGCAGCCGGCATAGCCGGAACAGCTTTAAGACGGAGCGTCCGCCATTTCATTCAGACGCGATTTACGCCCCGTGCAGAGGCCCGGGAAAATCACTCGAAAGTCACGATATCGTTCCAGCCGAGCGGCAGGGTGCAGCGGGCGGCAACTGGAAATCCGGCGGCAGCCAGATTGGGAGCGGAGGGCTCCGTGGAAAAGGTGAGAGGTCCTTTTTCCATGGAGGTCACCTTTTTCGGAGTTTCGCGGAGAGGGACGCGCACTTCGAGGGACGGGACGGGATCGTACGCAAAATTGGCAAGGATAAGCGCGGTGCCGCCCGGCGCATCGTAGAGGCCCGCCTCCACCACGGGCTGGGAGAGTTCCACCACCCGTGGCGCGTTGCCCTGCCGCGCCGTTTGATTGATGAATGCGCGCTGCACCGCCGGCCATTTTTCCTTCAGTTTGTCAGGAACGAAATGCGCGTCTTTGGCATAGGATACCGCAGGACAGGTGGCAATGTAGCGCGCCATGCCTTTGCCAAAGACGTGCTCAAAAGCAGCGGGGGAGCCGTCAGCGAACGTTGCCGTGACCTTTGCTTCAGCAGCGGCGACAGCGACCTTGAGTCCGAGTGCTCCAAAGCCCGGGCCTCCTGCCGTCATTTTGATCTGATCCATCCACGGCAGATCGTTGAGCGCACCCCGCAGGTCGAAGCGTCCTTTCTGCACCTGCACCGTCGCACCAGGCTTGAGACCAAACACCTCCGCCAGACCGGCCTGCTCTTCGCCGAATTCATTGCGGCTTCCCGCGGCACATGAGCCGTAAAGCTGTCCTCCATTCTGCACCCATGTGCGAATGGAGGCGCACGCGGCGGGAGCGATGCAGGGATCGGCGGCGTAGAGCACCGCATAGTCATTCAGGCGATCCTGCTGCACATCACTCTCGGTGAGCATATCCACGCCGTATTGATCATGGAGGAGCGAGAAATACGTGAGACGGCGCTCGGCCATGGAAAGATAACCAAACGGCTGCCATAGATCGCTGGAGAGGCTGTAGAGCAGCGCCACACGTGTTTTGCGCAACTGCCCGGGAGCGATGAGATGCTCCGCCCCCGCAAGCTGCCGCGTGATATGAGCGACGCCATCGTAGGCGCCGCGCAAATCGCTCCAGTAGTTCTCGGTGCTGGTGGCCGTGGGACCGTAGGTCCAGTAGAAAAAGTGTTTCGATCCCTGGCAAAGGGCCGAGGCGCTTTTGAGGCGCAGGTTCTTTTCATCACTGGGCGTGATCCATGTCATCACCGGAACACTTCCGCGGCTGCCGCTGCGCATGATCGCGGCCTGAAATCCGATCAGTTGGAAGCCCTCCCAGGTGGACTCCGGACCGTACATATAGTCGAGGCCCAGCCAATCCTCGATCGCAAGGACATCCACTACATGGTCCCGCGCCATGCCAAACCAGTCGAGCGTTAGAGGAAAACCGCCCCACGTGGTATTCTCCCGCTTCATGCCCATGCCGAGGCCCGAGCCGCCGAAATACGGATGGTCCGCCACCAGCGAAGATGTCAGGACGTTCGCCGGGGCGTGACGGTGAAACGTCTCCGTCAGCCATTTGATGCGTTCATTCGCGGACTCCTGGCGAAAGCGGGTTGTCCAGGTGAAGGCCCGGTTCGCAGCGGAACGATTGTCCTTTTGACGCTCTGCAAGAGCCGCGGGCGACTCGATGGGCTGCACTTCATCCAGCGAACTCACGCCAAAATCCGCCGGGGGAAGCCCCTTCGCCTTGAGCCATGAGCGGAACTGAGCGAGCGCGGTCGCATCCTTTCCAATGGGAGGCCGGCACGCGATTTCGTCGGAGAATCCAAACAGCGTCGGCCTTGGTCCGCCTTTGGCCTTCTTCGCCGGGGGAATGATCTGCTTGTCGATATCCTCACGCGTGAGCGAGGGACCGAACTCGGTCCAGTGATGCCCGCCCGGCTGAAGGAACGGATATTTCTCCAGCGCCTCATCTCCCGCGGAGCCCACGAGATTGAAGCCAAGGAGCCAGAGAACCTCCGCCTCCTGCAGGTTCAACTCCGGGCGCTGCGGTCCCCAAAACTGAGTTTGAATCCACAGTTGTTTGGGAGCCGTTCGTTTTCCGCCGGAGGCCTCGCGCGCCCACGCGAGACGACGCGCTGTCATCTGGCTGGCGGTTTCCAGAGAATCGGCATCCGCTTTCAGCGAAGGGGAAACAAGGAAACTCGTGGAGTCACCACTGAAGGTCTCCTCCATGCGTTTGACGACCGCGGCCTCATCCGGTGCCGTGGCGAGTTCGATGGAGACATGGTGTTTTTCATTGGGCGCTCCATCATTGAAGCGCACGGTGATGTTAGGGAACTCCGCGATTCCTCCCGCACGGCGCAGCCGCCCGTGCAATTTCGGACCGGCATAAGCTGCCAGATCGAACCACGGACTGAATCGCCCGGCGGCCACCCGCTTCGCCTCCTCCTTGTCGGCACCGGCAGGCAAAACGGCACCGGGGAGCTGCCATGGATCATTGTGAATGTAGCCTCCCACATTGGCAAACCATGGCTTGCCGGCGGGCTCGCTCAGTTTGATCCGCACAAAGACACCGTCGGCGGCGGGCGCGGCGCCCGATACCAGATGCAGCAGCACCACGGGAACTGTGGAACGCACCAGTCCACGAATGGCAGCCGTGACGCCGCCTGGCATTTCAGAAAGGAAACTCATTTGCCGGCAATGGGTCCGATGTATTCAGTGGCCACCACGACATCGTCGAACCAAACCCGGATGCGGTGACCGTCGGGCATGGCGGTATAAACGTAGAGCCAGACATAGTTCACTTTGAGTTCCGGCACGGTGCGCCAGCGAAAGCCCTCGAACGGCTCGCCGCCTTCGGACACTTTGAAATACTCGCGGCCGTTCTTTTGGGGACTCCACCGCACGCCGTCGCCGCCCTTTCCGGGAAAGAACTTGTCGAACGTCCACGCTCCTTTGGGGAAACCTTTGCCGAGATGGGCGATCTTCTTACCGTCGATCCATAACGCCTGTTCCCCATTCGTGTCACCCACGTCGTTCAGTTTGATCATCTGCTCGATGCAGATCCACCGGTCCTTCACCACCTTCAGGGCCGGATCGCGGACGAAGCTGTTGCCCCAGGTCTGCCCCTTCGGCGGACTGCCGCGCATTTCGCACCAGTAGGTGTAGAAGTCCCACGTCCATGATTTACCAAACGGCTCGATACCGCTCCAGAAGGACTTCGCTCCGTCGGTGGGGAAACCTGCTTTGACGCTCGGCCACGGCGTCGCCGGATTGTTGCCGCCGAGGCAGGGACCGAAGTGGTGGATTTCCCCGCAGTCCGGCGCGAACTTCACATAATAGCGCGCGAAGACTTTGTCATAACCCCAGCCGCCGTCTTTGTTCTTAAGCCGGCGGTAGAGTTGTCCCCCTTCGCCCTTTTGCCGGTCCATGAGGAGGGAATGTTTTCCTTTGCTGCCCGCCGTCACATCATTGGTGAAAGACATCGAATCACGCGCCCCCGCGGTTTCCCAGCGTTTGGCCAGAGCATCGATGGATTCTTCCTCAAAGTCCTCCGTGAAGAGAACGGCAGGGTCTGAGGCAATGCCGGCATCTCCGGGATGGCGGGAGGCGATGCCCGGCGGCTCTTTCTCCTCTTCGGCTCCGCAAAGTACCGGGAGTGACGCAGCGACGGCGAGGCACCTGACGAAAATGGGCAGTCTCATAGGATTGAAGCAAGAAGGGCCGGGCCGGGATACAAATACGGGTTTCCGTCGAGCCACCCCTCCGGCGCGAAAGTGCTCATTTCAGCGTGACGATGGCCGCTCGCGTGCTCACTATCCCGCCATGGACCAAAACGATTCTTTGCCTCCGTCTCCCCCGGCCACCAGTCAGCGGCTGGTGTCCCTCGATGTGCTGCGCGGCTTCGACATGTTTTGGATCCTCGGCATGGAGCAGGTGGGAGCCGCTCTCGTGAAAGGCAGCGATTCCGGATGGGCAAGAGCGGTGGCCACGCAACTGGACCACGCTCCATGGGCAGGCTTTCACTGCCTGGACCTGATCTTTCCCATGTTCCTTTTCATCTCCGGCGTGTCGCTGGTCTTCTCCGCCGATAAGAGCCTGGAGAGTCAGGGACGGCCTAAAACCGTGCGCAAGATGCTCTGGCGCGCGATCATCCTCTATGTTCTCGGACTGATCACCTACGGTCTTTTTTCCAAAGGAATGGAGCATGTGCGCTGGGTGGGCGTGCTGCAGCGCATCGCCATCTGCGGTTTCGCGGCGGGCATGGCCTATCTTTTCATCGGACGCACGGGGCGGGTCATCCTCGCGCTGGGCTTGCTGGCAGGCTATTGGGCTTTGATGACCTTCGTGCCTGTGCCCGGCATCGGAGCGGGACATTTTGCGGAAGGACAAAATCTGGCAAACTGGATTGATGCCAATTATCTGACCGGTCGAAAGTGGGACGGCGACCACGACCCCGAGGGTCTCCTCAGCACGCTGCCCGCGATCGCCACGGCGCTGCTCGGCGTCTTCACAGGGGAATGGCTCAAACGGGGACCGGCAGAGGTCTGGAAGAAAGCGGCGGCATTGATCCTCGGCGGCACGGCCCTGGCGTTCCTGGGCTGGGCCTGGCATGGCCAGTTTCCGATCATCAAAAAGCTTTGGACGTCATCCTTCGTGCTGGTCACCGGCGGCTACAGCATGGTGCTGCTGGGGTTCTTCTACATCCTGGTCGACGGCTTCCGCTGGAGGGCGGCGTTTACGCCGTTCATCTGGATCGGGATGAATCCCATCACCCTCTACATGGC
>DATAIE010000277.1:0-3607 GCA_036262875.1 Verrucomicrobiales bacterium | reverse complement strand
ACCAGTCATCCTGATTCCTCCAAACCCAATCAAACGCGGCCAGGGTCGTTTCAGACTATGAAAAAACTGATCGTAATACACACGGCGTGGGCGTTGCTGGCGGCAGGCGCTTATCTTACCGGCACCATGCACCGGGATGCCGGCACCCGGGCGGGCGGGGATTCACGACATATTTCTTCAGGCACGGTGTCTTCACCGCGGGCTCCCGGCGCACCGGAAACGAAAAAGGAAAGCGCAGGCCCTGCGGAATGGCTCGATTCCTTCCGCACCACGAACGGCCTCCTTTCCTCCGACCGGATGAAAGAGGCGGCGCAGGCGGCCCTGCGGGAGCCGGATCCTGTGCAGGCCATGCTTCATTTTACCACGCTGCTGCGGGAACTGACGGCGGAGAATGCCCCCGGCGTCCTGGAGGCGGTGCGTGAAATGGGCGGCGGCAGCGATGCCGCGCGCTACCTCAGTCTCCTCGCCCATGCGTGGGGCGAAAAGGACGGCAGGGCCGCTCTGGCGGGATTCGACAGCCTGCACCGGCGCGAGGGCGAACTGGCCGGCGGGGCCGCGCTCGCCGCCTGGGCCGGCCAGGACCCGGACGCCGCCACAAAATGGATGCAGGAGCACCGTGCCGCGAAAACCCCGGCGGACCCGCGAAGAGAATCCGCGCTGAATCGCGGGCTCATCACCGGCCTCGCCCGGCGGGATATGGACGCGGCCCTCGCGTACCTTCAGACAGTGAACGAAAGCCAGCACGGCGAACTCATCAACGTGCTCGCAGAGCAAAAACTGAAGGAGGGCCCCGCGTCCGCCGCCGTCTGGGCGCAAAATCTGCCGGGGGAACGCATGCGCGTGACGGGCATGGAAACCGTGGGCGGCCAGTACCTGCGGCAGGATTTGGACGGGGCCGTGAAATGGGCGGAGACGATCGCCGCCCGCGCGGATGCCCATGAGGCCGTGGCCGACATCGCCAACGAGATGGCGGGAAAGAATCCGCAGCAGGCCGCCTCGTGGGTGGCCGCACTGCCCGCCGGGAAAAGCCAGAATCACGCCTTCGAGGATGTCTTCGAAACCTGGACGCGCAAAGACCCGCTGGCCGCCAGCCAGAGCCTCACCGCCATGACCCCGGGCCCGGGCCGCGACTCCGCGATCCAGGCATTTTCCGGAATCCTCCTTCGCGAAAACCCCACCGACGCGCTCACCTGGGCCGGCGCCGTTTTTAATGCGGACCAGCGCATCGACCTCCAGGTGGACCTCGCCCGCCGCTGGTATGCCAAAGCTCCCGGCGAAGCCCTCGCCTGGATGAGCACCCATTTCTCCCCGGGCCTCCAGGCCCGCGCCGTGCCGCAGAAATAGGGAGGGAGAGGAAAACTTCAAACATCAGAGAAGCACCAGGTTCCAGGCGGGCTCGGGCGAAGCGGAAAGCGAGGCCGAAGGAGGCCTGCCTGTCGAAGCGCCCGCATTCCAATCCCAGGGTGGACCTGAACAGGGCTTTTTGTTCCATGGGCGGGAGCATGAGGGTGCCACCGCCGCCGTAAAGGGCTGGTCTTATTCCAGGGGCCGGTCGCCAAGCGGATGCCGCCCGCCGGACTTCACATCGATGCTCCAGTATTCCTCGCGCTCCGGATGGAGGATCGGCACCCCGGCAAAAAATACTGTCTTCCCGTCCGGCGACGCACACAGAGCGCGGAAGGCGCTGAAGTACGGCTGGGTTTCGCTCTCCAGTTTCTGAATCGTATTGAGTGTGCCGGAGAACCGCTTCCAGCGCGCTTTGCGTGTGGAAGCGGGTTGTGCGGTGAGCAGCCCCTCCTTCAATTTCATCTCCGGGGCGGGCAGCCGGATGAGTTCGCAGTCCACGTCACTGGTCATCGAAATGTAGAGCCATTGTCCCGCGGGAGCGATCCCCGTGATGCTGAGAGAATCGCTGGAAGTGCCATTGTCGAGGCTGGGCGCATCCAGCGGAGCGACCGGCCAGGATACGAAGGTCGTGGTGTCATCGTCGTTCTTGAAGAGGCCGCCCGCGCACAGGCAGGCATCCACCCCAAAAAAGAGACGGCCCGAACCATCGAAAACCGGTGAGGTCATGTTGACGGGCATCGACTCCATATTCGTCAGGTTCTTTTCCTCCGGGTCGCGCGTCGTCAGGGACGAATGCTGATCCCCCTTGTCGCCATTCAGACAGGGAGCCAGCAGATGCCCGGTGAAGGGTTGAGCGGCCACCTCGCGAATCACATGCCCCTCCGGTGCAGTGCCGGATTTTTCCGGATCACTTCCTGGCTTCCATAGGAGAAGCTGATCCTTCGCGGTCAGCAGAAAGTTGCCGTCTTTGGTCCGCGCGATGGAGGAGATTTTGGCCTCCGGTCCGATCGCCTTGCTCAAGTCAAAAACCTCCGGTTCGTCGCCAGGCTTGTGCGGCATCGCGATGCGGACCACCGTCGCCGATTGGGGCTTGAGGCAATAGACCGATTTTCCATCCATGGAGAACACCGCCTCTCCCGCTTTGCAGGGTGAAAAGCATGGCAGGGCAAGGGCTGCGGAAAGCAGAGCGAAGGCGCGGGATTTCATCATGTCGATTCAGGGTTCGTCAGTGAATGGAGGGGAATTACAGAGAATTTTCACTCTTTCGCGATTCCCGGTTACCGGAAGTGAAGATTCCGGTTGCTGGCACAGGCTGTGCTTTAAGGACTCGCCCAGCATGGCAATCCACGTCGCCCTCCACCACGTCACCTCCTATCGATACGACCGTCCCGTAAACCTCGGCCCTCAGGTGGTGCGCCTGCGTCCGGCTCCTCATTGCCGCACCGGCATTCTCAGTTACTCCCTCCGCATCACGCCGGAGAAGCATTTCATCAACTGGCAGCAGGACCCTCAATCGAACTACGCCGCGCGCCTCGTCTTTCCGGAGCCCACCCGCGAATTCCGCGTCGAGGTCGATCTGGTGGCGGAGATGGCGGTCTACAACCCTTTCGACTTTTTTCTCGAGCCGGAGGCGGAGCATGTGCCTTTCACTTACGATCCGGCGCTGGATCACGATCTGGCTCCCTTCAAGGCGGTCCTTCCCCTGACTCCGAAGTTTGCCGCCTATGTCGAAAAGGCCCGCGCAGAACTCATCGAAGAGCCGGCCAAAAAAGGACCGCTGCGCACGATCGACTTTATCGTCGCCATCAATCAACGGCTGAAAAACGACATCAGTTATCTCATCCGTCTGGAACCCGGCGTGCAGACTCCGGAGGAAACCCTAACTAATGGATCGGGGTCCTGCCGCGATACCTCCTGGCTTCTTTGCCAAATGCTGCGGCACCTGGGAATCGCCGCACGGTTCGTCAGCGGTTATCTCATTCAGTTGAAACCCGACGTCCAGTCGCTGGACGGCCCCAGCGGTACGGAGGTCGATTTCACGGACCTCCACGCCTGGTGTGAGATTTTCCTTCCGGGAGCGGGATGGATCGGGCTTGATCCCACCTCCGGTCTGCTGGCCGGCGAGGGACACATCCCGCTCGCCGCCACGCCGGACCCTCAAAGTGCGGCACCCATCACGGGAGCCACTGACGAGTGTGAAGTGACGTTCGATTTCGCGATGTCCGTCACGCGCATCAAAGAGTCCCCGCGCGTCACTTTT
>DATAIE010000276.1:0-2998 GCA_036262875.1 Verrucomicrobiales bacterium | reverse complement strand
GTTTTGAGGCCGCAAGTGGTTTTTAGAGGGAGAAGTGCCGGATATTTTGGGGGCGCTGATTAATTTAAAGTGAATTTTGAATTGCCAACTCCTCAGAGTTTCTTAATCCTGAGACGCAGCAAGAAACAAAATCGTCACTTTCCTCCTACTCTTTATGACTCGACTGGCAAGCCGGCTACTGGCGGCACCCCTCTTTCTGCTCCCGCTTTTTGCAAACGCACAGGCCTCTCCACCGGTCTTTTACGCCGCCGACTATGGAGCCCTGCCGGATGATGAGACAGATGACCGGGCCGCCATCCAGGCGGCGCTGGATGCCGCCGGCGAGGCAGGCGGGGGCACAGTGGTTCTCGGCCCGGGTGTTTTCCGTCTCGTTACCGTTCTGGCGCTGGGAACAGGCGGCACCGCCGGCCACCATGGCGTGATGGTTCCTGCCCACTGCACGCTCACCGGGGCCGGGATGAATGCGACGACCTTTCTCCTGGTGCCCGGCGAGGGTGACAACTCACTCGTGGGAGACGGCATTATTAATAAGGGGTATCAAACAGCCACGGAGGACTACGGCGCGGACGGGGACATCCGGGTGGAAAATCTGCGGGTGGAGACCACTGTTATTACCACCAGCCTCACGGGCAATCTCGTGGCCTTCTGTCATGCGGACGGGGTGGTGCTGTCCTCCGTCGCCGTCGGATCCAGCAGACATCACGGGGTGGAGATCAACCGCAGCCGTAACGTAACGCTGGAGGACTGCGTTTTCGACGGTCACCATCCGGGGGCCTCTTCGCTGCAACTGGACATCGGCGCCGTGGGGGGAAAGAGCCTGCTGCCCACAACCACAACGCTGGAGAACATCCTGCTTCGCCGGTGCGTTTTCACCGGACGGGCGGACGAAGCAGAAACGTCGAACGTCAAGGTGGTGGAACTCAATCACACGAACGCCACCTGCATGCTTCACAACGTGGCCTTTGAGGAATGCACGTTCGAGGGGCTGGCCGGGGTGACCAGCACCTGTGTGAGCGTTGATAACCCAGCCTCCAACAGGATCGACGGCCTTCGCTTCGAACGCTGCCATTTTATCGGAGAGGAAAAAACGGTGTGCGGGAACGGGATGCTCAACCTCCCGCTCCAGGGAGAACGCATGCTCCGGAATCTGGTGATCCGCGACTGCGATTTCACCGGCGCTTTTTCGCTGGGCATCGTCATCGTCCACAGTGATCCGACCTACAATGCGTTTCACAGTTGGAGAACGGGCATCGTGATCGAGGGGAACCGCTTTGCACCCTCCTTTGACCGCCAGGTGCCCGTGCAGGCGAATTCCCTCAGGATGATCTGCGCCTCCGCATGCAGTGATATCATCGTGCGCCGGAATCTCTTCGAATTCCCCGGCACGGGGACCAACCTCTCGCTCTATAACAGCATCTACGGAATCCAGGTGGCCAACTGCCTGGATACCCGAATCGAGGACAACGTCCTCACGTGGTCGCACGCCACTGCCGCGGAGGCCCCGCTGGGATGGTACCGCATGGGCGGCATCTTCGCGTCAGTCTATCAACTGGAGCAAAGCGGCATCTCCGCCCGCTTCCGGATGACCGGAAACATTCTCCTCTATCCGCAAAACGGCATCGGCATCGGTGTCTATATGGGCTCAGGGGTCCCCACCACGTCCTGGGCTCCGGGCGGGCCATGGGTCAGCGGATTGATCGCCGGCAACTTTGCCTCAGGGGCCACCTCCTCGCCCGGGGCACCCTCCGCCTGGTATATTCACCACGATCTCTCAGACGCCGGGAACGTTGGCCAAATCCTCGCCGACGGGCCGTCCCGCACGAGAACGGAGGGTTGGTATCCCTGCAACGGCACGCCTCTGACGTGGCTGGATTCCGGAACCAACCGCCTCGCCCGGACGAATGCGAACAAATGCGGATATGAGACCGATCTCCCCTCCGAGCCGGGAAATGTGATACGTCTGCATGGCCCGCTAACGGGTGAGGGGCTTCTCGCATCCTCGCTCCAGCGCTAGGCCGGCTCGGTATTCAGAGGCACTCTGGATACGAGGGCAGGGCTGAGACTCATCCCCTCCGCGAGCCTCGTGCGCGGCGATATTCAGGTCGTCAGACAGCCGCTGGGAGTCTTCGTTTGGGATCCCGATCTGGAACCTGTTTCCGATCCCCGTTTCTCTCTGCAGCCTGCGGATCTCCCTGAAGGCGCGCACGGTCAATGGGTGCCCTTCAACACCTCACTGGAACTGCTGGCCGATGACGGCGATACGGATGGTGACGGACTTTCCAACGAATTGGAGCGCGCATTTCTGAGTGATCCCCTGGAACCCGGCTGCCCGGAACTGCTCACTCTCAGCACCGCGGAGGATGGCAACCGGACCCTCAGCTTCCGCTGTGCCACCGGCCCCGGCAGCCCGGGCATCTGTCTCCAGTCCTCTGAAAACCTGACCGATTGGACGGTGGAAACCTCCTGCCCGACGGGAGGCCTTTTTTCCCAGCCTGCGACGGGCAGCGTCGCAGAGGCCCCCTGGCGGGCCGGAAGAATCATCACCGTCGCGCCAGGCGGCGAGATGCGGAAGTTCTGGCGACTGGTTTTGGAGCACTGACGGCCTCTAATTCCTTGTTGCGGCACTCCGGCTGTCGATCACTGATGGCAGTTCATGGCCAGTCCGCTTTCGCGCCTTACTCTTCTCGTTCTTTCACTGCCCCTCGCCGTTGCAGCGCAGTCCCCCCGTCCCAAACGTCCGGCCGCCGCTCCCGCTGTGCCGTTGGCTCCGGCTCCCGTGCTGCCCGATCCGGCTCCCGCTCCTGCGCCTGCCCCAACTCCGGCTCCGGTACATCCGGCGGAGGGCGACACCATTCACGACCCGCCCCGCATCGAGTGGGAGAAAATCGCGGAGCTTCCGCCGCGTCACGGCGAGCCAAAAAATCCGGGCCTGGCGGGCGTCTTTGCCGGCACCCAGGGGGACGTGCTGATCATCGCGGGAGGTACGAACTATCCCCAG
>DATAIE010000275.1:0-4827 GCA_036262875.1 Verrucomicrobiales bacterium | reverse complement strand
GCACGGGAGCGACTTTGGTCGCATCTGCGGGGACGTTGGCGGGCTGCTCGAAATTGTCAGGCTGTTCGAGCCCGGACTGGAGCACTCCGACGAGTTTGGTGCCGTCCGGCGTGAGGGCGAGGCCCTCCATGCCGCGATTCGAAACCCGGCGGGCGAACTCGATGGGAAGACCCCCGTTGAAGGGGGAGAGGCGCTGCAGTTCCTTGCCCGTCGCATCGAAGTGAGTGATGAACGGTCCGTATTCGTCGGAAACCCAGAACGTGCCGTCGGGCATGGCGACGAGGCCCTCGGAATCGAAACCGTTGGGATCGGTGGGAAGCAGGTTGCCGTTGATGTCGAAACCCTGATCCAGCCCCGGATTGGCCGAGTTGAAGCGCCCGGAATAAGGGATGCCGGCGGGTGTCTTGAAGGTGATGAGGCTGCCCTGGAGCACCAGCTCGTTGTTCACAAGTTTGAAGCGGCCGATGGCGGGAGTGAAGTTCGGGAGCGGGAAGACCTTCGATGTATCCGTGAGGCCGTCGACATTGGGGCCGCGGTCGGACAGGCCGTAGAATTCGTCCGTGGTTCCAGGCACCGGGACGAAGGCCGAGCCGTATCCATCCCCGGTCACGGGCACGCCGCCAAAGGTACCCAGCGGCGGCTGGTTGTGGCGGTAGAGTTTCACCGCGTCCGTGACGGTGTAGGTAAAAGTATCCACCCCTGTGTAACCCGTGGCGGGTGTGTAAGTGAAGGAGCCGTCCGGATTTGTGGTGACCGTGCCGTGTGCGGGCGTGGAGACATTCACGACGCTCCGGGCGGAGGAGGGATCGTTGGCAAGCAAACCGGACGCGGCATTCACCGTCAGCGGAGCGTCTGTCTGGGTCGTGTAGTTGTCGCCGGTGGCGGAGGGTAGCGGATAAAGTCTTACCAGTGTATTGACGGCGGCGGTGGAGGCGTTGTTCGTCTCGTTCGTTTCCTCCACGGTGTTGAGTGGGTCGATGACGGCTGCCGAGGCGGCGGCGGTAAAGGTGGTGGCGACGGCGGGAGAGGCGACGCCCGTCACTGTGAGGACCGCGGATGAGCCAGCGTCCAGCGAACCGCCGGAGAAGGTGACGACGCCCGCCGATTCCGAAACGGTGAACCCCGCCCCGGTGCCTGACGAAAACGAGACACCTGCCGGCAGGGTGAACCGGACGCTCACTCCAGTGGCGCCGCCGAGGCCGCCATTGGCGACGGTGAGTGTGTAGTCAAAAGGAACGTCCTTTACGGCCAGCGCCGGACCGCTCAGCCCGACGGTGAGGTCCGGTACGAGGGACGCAAGCGTGGTGACGGGCAGCGGGGATTTGTTATTGCCTTCGTCCACTTCAGTAATGGTGCCCGCGGGATCGACGACCGCCGCCCATCCCGGGACCGTAAACGTTCCCGGCGCGACGGGTGATACAGTGACCGTCAGTGTTTTGGAGCTTGCCGCAGGCAGAGCCCCGTCTGTGAATGAAACAACGCCGGAAGCCTCACTGACCGTGAAACCGGCACCCGACGCACTGGAATAAGTGACACCCGCGGGGAGCGTGAATTGCACATTCACCCCGGAAGCGTCAGCGGATCCACCGTTGGCGACGATCAGCGTGTAGGAAAAGTCCGCGCCCACGCCGGCACTCGGCGGACCACTGACGGACACTGACAGATCCGGCGAAACCTGGGGAGCGAGGGCAATGCCGCGGAGGGCGGTGTTCGCCACCGCGGTGGCGAGGAGTGTGGGTGTGCCCGTGAGTGTGGCATTGTAGCCGGAACTGTCCACGAGGCTGACGATTTCGCCGCCGCCCGTCGCGGTGGAGCCGCCTTTCCGAACGGCGTAAAGAGTCACCGTGCTACCGGTCACACTGCCTGCGAGGCCGCGATAGGCGTCGGCGGGCAGTCCCGCTACGCCCTTCGCCGTCCAGGAACTGCCCACGAGCGCATACTTTTGAATGCCGCCGACGCCCGTGGAGTTCGTGTCATCCACGACATAGAGCGTATCGACTCCGGGGGTTGCGGCGTCGAGGTCCGCGAAAACAAAAGCGTACGGGCTGCCGGTCAGCGGGAATCCGGGAAGGTTCGTGATCGTTTGACCTGCAATGGAGGGAACGCCGGTACCCACGGTGCCGAGGCGAATGACGGAGCCGTTCGAAGTGGAGACGTACATCTGCCCACCATAGATCGTGACCCCTTTGATGTTGCCCAGAGTGGTGCTGATCTGAGTGGAAGTGGTGGCGCCGAGAGTAGTGAACCGCACCCCCCCGGCCGCACCGGTGACCCAGATGTCATTGCCGTTGGTGCTGGTGGCTCCGCGGGGATTGTTCGCATTCGAAAAATCGGTCAGGGCGGTGGAGGTATCGACTCCGCCGAGGGCATCGATGCGGCCCACGGTGCGGGGCACCGCCGCGCTGGCCGTGCCGGAGAGAGAGGCCGCACCACCGGTGTTTACGGCGTAGCCCGTCATGATAATGTGTTTCCCGTCGGTCGAGCGCGTCATCATGCCCTCTGAGGTCGAGGTACCGCTGGCGATGAGTTGCTTTTGAAGTCCAGAGGCCGTCTCCGGAAGCGCGATGGACTGCACCAGCGCTCCCGCCGGGCTGTATTCATCGAGGAATACGGGATTGCCGGTCACTACGAGGCTGCCGGCTCCAGTGCCGATGCGGTAAACCGTCAGATTTCCCGGCGTGAGCGGAGCCGCCAGAGCGGGAAGGCCGGGAAGCGCGAGCGCGGCGGCGAGCGGCAGAAACGCTTTGTGCCACGGGCGGTGGCGGGTGATCAGGCAGGCAGCGGGAAGGCGAACAGCGGATGAGTTCATGGGAGGGTCGCGGGTGAAAAGCGGTTTTCCCGGCCCGCCGGACGAAGCCGCAACGGGTTGTTAGGAAGAAGCCTCCAATCCAATTCACACGCCCCCCCGGCGATCAATTTTCCCAATGCAACTTATCAGTCACCGGACAGGTGCGTAACGTAAATGACGCACGGGAGTTCCATGTTGGTGACGAATCCGGCGGCGGACGGCTTTCCGTTCTGCATTTCGGCGCTGTCACATTCACGCTTGAAGCGCATCGGTGTTAGCAAGGCGGGGCCTGGGCTGTCACCCTGGCAAGGAAGAACGGGGTGATGCATTTTGAGGCCGGTGCTGCTGCTTCAGCCAGGGGAGGTCATCCGTGAGTATGTAAGGGGTATCGCCAATGGCATCGGAATGCAGGCGGTTCCCTTTCATCCATACCCGGTAAATGCGCCGGACTTCAGCGGCTGAAGCCAGAAAAGCGCCGGTGCGGGCATCGTAAACCGCCATAAGTCCATGACAGTCAAAGACGATAAGGCAGCGATGGTCGGCGCTCAGTTCGAACATGGGAATGGTGAATTTTTCGTCCAGTTCAAGAAGAGGCTGGTTGGTTCCCGTCATGAAATCCCACCGGTTAATCGATCCTCCCTGATCAAGGGTGTAAAGGGCATCCTCCGCAGAACGGTGGTGCTGTTCATCAATAGCGGCGGAATGGTTGCCTGAAATTGCCGTCATTGTTTCGAGTTCAACAAACCAGAGCGAGCAGAAGCCAGAATACAGGGCGAGACGGGTGCCGGATTTATTGATCGCGACCCAGTGAATATGCTCCGGGCTGTATTCGGTTTCGGTGGGCGGGAAGTGCCGGGAGCGCAGGCACTTCGCACCGTCAGAAGAGCAGATTGCGATGGTGCCATTCGCAAAGACCCAAACGGCCTGCTTCTGTGAAGGCAGCAGGAATCTTTCGGTGAGCCTCGACATCCCCGGGAGGCAGGGGGGCACTTCCAGAAGGGCCGAGAGTGGAGGCGGGCCAGCGGTGACGCGACGCCGGGAAACAGAGCGATACCACCGTGCCGCGGCGAGAGCCGTGGATCCGCGTTTCAGTTTCCAGACGCGAACGGTAGAGGCATCCGTGAAAACGGCAGCGAGCGTTTCGCCATCCGGAGTAAAGGCTGCGGCCCACGTCTTTCCTTCCGGAACGGCAAGGCTGGCGATGATATTACAGTCAGGCAACCCCATGACCGTAATGGATTCCGGGCTTGAGACTGCCACACGAAGGGCATCGTCCGAAATGGCAACCGGCGAGCCACGGACCGGGAAGCGCACAGAGCGCAGCATTTTGCCCCCCGGCAGTGCACGCCACTCCGCAAAAGAATCGTGCGCTACTAACAACTCCCTGCCACGGGATGTGATCATGGATTTCATTTCGCCGGCACCGGTGTCAAAAGCCGGCCCGATTGTTCCATCCGACAGATTCCAGATGCGAAACAATCCGGAGCCTCCCCTCAGGATGATCTGCTGCGCGTCCGGATGAAACAGAACTTCCGCGATTGCGCCTTCGGCCAGCGTTGCCTTATGGCGAGTCACGCCGTTCGTCGCGTCCAGCAGAAAAAGCCGCGTCGTCTCCGGGCCGCACGGCTTCCCGTCCTTCACGATCAAACCGGCGGGACCGTAATCCGAAACAGTGAAAAGCACACTTGCTCCATCCGGTGAGGGATGAATGGAGTATGGCCAGTGGAAATCGCCGCATTCCGCGGACTCCCAAACCATCCTGCCGGTCCGGAGGTCCCAGGCCCGGGGAGCCCAGTCGACAGTGTTCCGCCCTCCCGGGCCGTAATAGAGCGACCCGTCAGGAGAAACATCGCCATCCGCTTCCACATAACCGCATTTCTCAGAGAGGTAAGTGAGCGCTCCGGTTCGCGCATCGAGCCAGGCGATGGAACAAGCGTCACTCCAGACCAGGAGCCGAATTCCATCGCTTTCGCGTCTGATTTTGAATGGCCACGTGAAGTCCACTGCGATGCTTTCCGGTGTTTCAATGGAAAGGGGCG
>DATAIE010000274.1:0-3243 GCA_036262875.1 Verrucomicrobiales bacterium | reverse complement strand
TTCGCCATCAATTTGACGAACCAGGGCGCCAACGCGACCAGCATCAACAAGGCGGGCACCGGACAGTGGAATCTCACGAACAACGGCAACAACTACACCGGCCTGACGCAGATTTCCGGAGGCACGCTCAATGTGTCTTCGCTCTCGGACTACGGCGTGGCCAGTGCCATCGGTGCACGCACGCTCGCGCAGGAAGTGTCCGCAGGGAACGGCATCGGACTGTGGTTCGGGCCTGCCACTTCCACGGGTACCCTTCAATACACGGGTGCCACAGCACAAAGCACCAACCGCCAAATGCGTGTGGGGACGGGCGGGGCCGCCTTTGATGCCTCCGGCAGCACGCCCTCGGCCACCATGAATTTCACCTTCAGCAATCCGAATGTGAATTTCTGGGATACCGGCGGCAATCGCACCATCACCCTCACGGGCACGAACACCGGGGACAATACCTTTGCACTGAATATCCAGGACCACGCCGCCACGGGCGTCTCCAGCGTCGTCAAAAACGGCCCCGGCACCTGGGTACTCACCAATGCGCACAATGCGGACACGCCGGGAAGCACCGGCGGTGTCTACAGCGGCTTCAGCGGCGCAGTGACCATCAATGACGGGATGCTGAAGACATCCGTTGCCGGCTCACTCGGCGTGGCCACTTCCCCCATCGTCTTCGCGGGTGGCGCGGGCACCGGCAAGCTCGGTGTTTCCGGAGGAATCAACATTCCAAAACCGCTCACAGTGAACGGACGCTCCACAGCCTCCCCGGTAGTGGAAAACCTCGGCGGCGCCAACACCCTGAGCGGTGCCGTGACCCTCGCGGGCGGCGGTTCCGCCTACGCGTTCACCTCCACCGGCACCACGGCGGGAGACCTGCTTACCATCAGCGGCCCGGTTTCCGGCTCCGGTCTCAGCACCACTCCCTCTCTTACTCTGAATGGCGCGGGCAATGGGGTGATCGCCTCTGCCATAGGCGATCTCGGCGTCACGCTGGGGCTCGTGAAAAGCGGAGCGGGGACCTGGACCCTCACCGGCAGCAATGGTTATACCGGCGGCACGGTGGTCAGCCAGGGCACGCTGCTCGCGAACAACACGAGCGGCTCCGCCACCGGCACCGGCAATGTCACCGTGCTCAGCGGCGCCACCTTTGGCGGCACGGGGGCCATCAGCAGCCTCGTCACGACCAGCGCCGGATCGTTCCTTTCGCCGGGGGCTTCCATTGAATCCCTGAACGTCGGCTCCGCCTCCGGGGCGGGCACGCTGCTCATCGAATACGATGCCGCCGCCGGCTCCCCCATCGATGTGCTCTCCGTCGTGAACAATCTCGACATTTCCGCGATGAAGGTCGACTTCAATCAGATCGGTACCCCGCTCGCCGCCTCCGCCTATCCGTTTGCCAGCTACGGCACGCTGACCGGCACTTCCTTCGCCACAGTCACCGATCTGCCCGCCGGCTACGCGATCGACTACCATTATCTCTCCGGCAATACGATCGCCCTCGTTCCCGTGCCCGAACCTGGAACGCTCGGCCTCGCCGCCGGAGCCGGCCTGCTGTTCCTGCGCCGCCGCCGCAACCCGTAAACGGCGGAGGGTCGCGGCGTTGACAAGGTGTGAGAGACTCCTCACGCTGGCGGTCGATGTCTAAAATCACGCCCGTTCTTTCCCTTCTGCTCGCGCTGGCGCAACAACTGCCGGCCGCATGGCAGGTGAATCGTCCACACGATCAGCGCCAGACAAAACCGCCCGCGGCGCTTTCCGAGGCTAAAGAGATCAAGCCGGGCGACCCGTGGCCCAACGATGAGAAATTCCGGTGGCTGCGCGGCGACATTGAAATCCCGGCGATGATCGACGGCAAGCCGACGGCGGGTCAGGCTGTCGGCATGCGGTTCAGTTGCGGCGACGGTGGAGAAGTGTGGCTCGACGGCAAAGTGCAGACTCGTTTTGACAACGATCATCCGTCGCTCGTGCTGCTCACGCCCAAAGCCGTGCCCGGCACGCATGTGCAGGTGGATGTGCAGGTCTACGGCAAGGTGCAGGGCGGGGACCGCTTTGGCGAGGCGGGCCTGGTGCTCGTGAATCCGGAACGCGCGACGGGTACCCTGACCATCACAGTGGATCCCGCGCGGACCACCGGTGCTGTGCCGAACGGGCTCATCGGCTTGAGCCAGGGCGGCGGCATGGCGGACTACGAAGATGCCACCGCCGCCGTGCTCAAGGAGGGAGGCTTCAAGTGGTTCCGCATGGATAACATTTTCACTCAGGTGCTGAAGGACGATGGCAAGGGCCAGCGCACCTATGACTGGAAGGACCTGGACCGCCGTCTCGACTTCATCGCAAAGATCGGTGCCGAGCCCATCATGGCCGTGTCCTACATGCCTCAGGTGCTCGATGCCGTGCCGGACAACGAGCGGCACAGCGCGCCAAAGGATTACGCCGCGTGGGAGGAGCTTTGTTTTCAGGCGGCCAAACACTGCCTCGACCGCGGACGCCGCGTGCCGTTTTGGGAAGTGTGGAATGAGGCCAACAGCGGCTGGATCAAGCCCGGGCCGGAGGACACCGGCACGGACGCCTTCCGGAAAATGTACAACGAGGCGATCGGAAAAGAGGAGCCGAATCCGCAAATCGTGCGCCGCTTCGAGGCCTACTGCAAACTCTACCGCGCCACCTCGCAGGGACTGCGCCGCGCCGATCCGCAGGCGCGCGTGGGCGGTCCCGCGCTGGCGAGCGGCCCCTTCGAGCAGAGCGAACGCGGCCACTGCAATCACGGCCGCGGCTTCGCCCGCGGGCTCATGCTCTGGTGCCGGCAGGAAAAGCTGCCGCTCGATTTCGTAAGCTGGCACGAGTATCTC
The DNA here is from genome assembly GCA_036262875.1 of Verrucomicrobiales bacterium. GTDB lineage: Bacteria > Verrucomicrobiota > Verrucomicrobiia > Verrucomicrobiales > V1-33 > V1-33. The sequence goes on along the minus strand of DATAIE010000274.1, from coordinate 400 downwards.
CAGGGCGCGGATGTGTTTGTGGCGGAGGCCGCGGAATTCCGCAGCGCGCTCAAAGGTTTTCCTGAACTCGAGCGCACCGTGCAGTCCTTCATGATCACCGAGTGGAACGAAGCCTGGTGGGCGGACCGTCCGCAGGATCATGAGGTGGGTGCCGCGTGGGCCGCGAATACCGTGACCCGCGCCTTCATCCCTCACCACATCGACCGCCCGTGCTTCTTCTACGTGAAACAGGGCGATCAGAACTTCCGGGGCGACTACGCGATGCTGCTCAAGGACAACACCCCCAAGGCGTCCTATAACATGTGCAAAATGTTCAACAGCCTCTCCGGCCAGTGGCTGAAGGTGGACGGCGCGGATGGCGAAGTCTCCTCCATCGCCGCCTGGGACCCGGCCCGGAAAC
>DATAIE010000273.1:0-7810 GCA_036262875.1 Verrucomicrobiales bacterium | reverse complement strand
CGGGGGCATCGTGGCCGGTATCCTGGGAATGTATTACAGCCCGTAATCCATGAACCTCGTATCCGACCCAGAACCTCCGCCGTGGGCCGGTCCGCCCCGCCGTCACACCGGACGCTGGGTCTTCCTGGTGCTGCTGGTGGTGTTGATTGGCGCGCCGTTTCTCCCTCCGGTCAGACGCCAGATCGTGGCGCTGCTGGACCGAATGCGGACGGAAAAGGTGGTCACGAAAGTGGAGACCAAGGTCGAAACCGTTGAGAAGATCATCGAGAAACGCGTGGAGATTCCAGCGCCCTCGGCTCCCCTGCCCACGGGCCCTGCACTGGGCGGGCGGAGGGATGTGGCTTCCATCTTCAACGGTATCCAGTTGGAGTCCAATATCGAGGCGACCGAGGGACGGCGCGCGATGGAGGAACGAAGTGAACCCGGCAGCTACGCCGTGGAGTTCAATTTCAAAATCAAGGTTCCCCGCGCGGCGAAAACGCTGGAGGAGTTCACCTCCATCAACGCGGCGCTCCCCTCGCTGATTCCATCGCTCAAGGATCTGCTGGGCACAGCGAAGGTCTCCGGTTTCTACCACTACCTCTATCAACAAAAGCAAAACGCCATCCAGGCGAATATCCTCCGGCTCGACCGGGTGCTTTCCCGCCACAACTTCTATGACGTGGAGTCCGTGCTGGAACTGGAAAACGCGGCCACAAAACAAAAGGCGCTCCTCATCCAATCCGAGATGGATGTCGTCTCTGACGGCAGCGACGGAGACCGCATGGAGACGTTCGACGACTCAACCTTCAACAGCCAGCATTTCCAGGCCACCACCAGTTACGCCTGGGAAAAGGTCACCACAAAAGCCAACCCGCTGATTCCAAAATACGAGGAGGAGCTCAAAAGCGTGAAGGACCAGTTGAAGGCCGGCGGCCTCAGCAACAGTGCCAAAGCCAACCTCCAGGAACGGGCGCGCGAAGTTCCCCGCCTGATCGCTGACTTGAAGCGCCGCTCCTTTCTCATCGCGCAGGAGGATCCATTTATCGTCATTCCAAAATCCTTCCGCTCTTATCGCGGCACGCACGCCTTCACTCCGGACATCGGGGATTTTGTCGTCGTGATCGCCGGAGACAAGCTGCTGCCCGCGATCGTTGGCGACTATGGCCCGGCGGAGAAATGCGGCGAGGCGAGCCTGCGCGTCGCTCAGGAAATCGATTCGAAGGCGGATTCCAACCGCCGTCCCGTGAGCGATCTTCGCGTCACCTATCTGATCTTTCCCAACAGTGCGGCGAAGCAGCCCCGCGCGCCGGACTACGCCCTGTGGCGCAAGCAATGCGGCGATCTCTTCACCAAACTCGGCGGTAACGCCACAACGCTCGTCGAGTGGAAGGACCGGTTGAAAAAAGAGCCTCCTCCTGCGGAAACACCGGTGGTGACTCCAGCCTCCGGCAGTTCGACATCGCCGCCATGAGCCGCCCTCCGGACAGCCCTCCCAAAGGTGCTGCCCCGCAACGCTCGTGGGGAAGGCGCCTGCGCTACCGCCTGGAATACGCTGCCGTCAGCAGCGCGGCGTGGATCATTCCCAAACTGCCCTCGGCTCTCGTACGCCTCATGGCAAATGTCATTGGCACACTGGCCTGGGCGTGTGACGGACGCGGACGCAGGAATGGCATGGAGAACCTGCGCTGTGCATTTGGTGCACAGTATTCCCCTGCCGGCCGGGCACGCCTGCTGCGCTCGTCCTATCGCGTTTTTGCGCGCACTTTCTTTGAGCTCTTCTGGTCACCTGGTCTGCGCGGAAAGGACCTGACCCGTTATTTCGTCGTCGACACCACGGACCCTGCAATCCTCGCGGCAATCAAGGCGAACCACTGCATCTACATTTCCCCGCATACGGGCGGGTTTGAGCTGCTGGGAGTGGCCAAAGCCTACGGACACTGGGGCAGTATGACCATCGCCCAGGACTTCAAGAATCCGCCGCTCACGGCACTCTTTCAAAAGCTTCGCTCCGGTGGCGGCCTTCAGCCCATCATCCCGCAGGAGGGAGCCATGCTGCGCATCCTGAAACACCTCAAAAAGGGCGGCAGTGCGGCGGCGCTGGTCGATCTGAGTATGAAGCCGGACCAGGGCGCCACCATTATCCGCTCGTTTGGCATGCTGACGAGCGTCAGCTATTTCCACTGTGCGCTGGCTCAGAGGACTGGCGTGCCGATTCTCCTTTTCTACTCAGTGCCTCTGCCGGGAGGACGCCGGGCCATCCGCTTTTTCGACCCCGTATATGTTAACAGGGACGATGACCTTCATGCAGTGGCGCAGCGCTGCTGGGACGCCTTTGAGCCCATGATTCGCGCCAAACCACAACAATGGCTTTGGATGTACAAACACTGGCGCTACCTGCCGGAAACAGCTCCTGTCGAATCCTATCCGGAATATGCGCGCCGTAACGCCGCCTTTGATACCCTCCTGGGCACGCAGAATGCGGAATCGTTGAAAGTGGAAAGATAGAAATGCCCTTTCCCCGACGCTCGTAATTAGACCGCACGTTCACATGGCCCGTCTGCGCACTTCCCACGGACATATTTTGATGCTGCCGCCCCGCCGGGTGAGCGTGGGGGAATCCGCGGCCAATGAAATCCCCGTGCGCACGGGCCATGGCCTCGCCTCTGTGCATTTCCGTCTTCAGCCATGGGAGTCCGGCTATTTTCTGGAGGATGCAGGTTCGGGCCTGGGAACTCTGGTGAATGGCAAGCCGGTCTCATGGGCTCCTTTAAAAGATGGTGACGAAATCACCGCCGGTGAGCTTCGCATGACTTACGAATCCGAAGATGGCGGCGTCATCCCTGAGCCTCCGGTCCGGCCGGCGTCCACGGTACCGGTCGTGGTGGCGGAATCCAGCCTCCCCGCAGAAACGCCCGCGCCCGCCGCCGAACAGCCTCCGTCCTGGCTTCCTCCGGAGGCATTGCAGCCGCCCGTTCCTCCCTGGGCCAGACCGCAGCCCCCACCGCCGGCAAACTCGAAAAAGGCAGCCGTGCTCACTTCGGTGTTTCTCATTTTGCTGCTGGCCGCCGGCGCACTTTGGTACTTCATGCGAAAGTGGAAAACAGGAGGTTGATGTTTACACCATACAGAATATCAGCGGACAGGATTTGGTGAGAGTTGAACGGATTCGGCTTTGCCTGACGCTGGGATCAGTGTTCCATTCGCGCCCGTCACGCCGCAGAATCTGCGCGCTCTTTACGAATCCGTCTCTCATGAAAAAGCCTCTCCTTTTATCCGTCCCCGCCCTGGCCTTTCTTCTCGCCTTCAGTGCTCCTCCGTCGCTCTCATTTGGTCAGGAGAAAACCGAAGACACAGCCACCACTTCCCTGGGCGCCCAGTATGAGGCCATTGTGAACATCGAGTGCAGCAGCCTGGATTTTGACTATCAAACCCCATGGAACCCGGCCACCCCTGGGGGCGGCAGCGGCACCGGCTTCATGATCGCTCCGAATCTTTTCATGACCAACGCCCACGTGGTGAGCGACGCCTCCCGGCTTTCCATCAAGAAAGTAGGCGATCCTACACCGTATCGCGCCAAAGTGAAATTCATCGCCCACGACTGCGACCTCGCCCTCCTTGAGCTGATCAAGCCCGCGAAGGCTTTCGAGAAGGTGAAGCCGTTGAAAATCGGTGATGAAGTGCCGAAGCTGGACACGACGGTAAAAGTAGTCGGTTTTCCCATCGGCGGGGAGCGCATCTCGGTGACACGCGGGGTGGTCAGCCGGGTGGACTATCAGGAATACACCCACAGCGGGGTGGACCAGCACCTGGCCATCCAAATCGACGCCGCCATCAATCCCGGCAACAGCGGCGGCCCGGTGCTTCAGGGCACCTCGGTGGTCGGCGTGGCATTCCAGGGCTACAGCGGCAGCGTGGCGCAAAATACCGGGTATATGATTCCGGTGCCGGTAATGAAACGGTTTCTCAAGGACGTGGAGGACGGCAAGTACGACCGCTACGTCGATCTGAGCATTGCTCACTTCGAACTGCTCAATCCCGCCCAGCGGAAAGCGCTGCATCTCCCCGACGACGATGCCGGCGTGCTGGTGGCTCACGTGGACGAAGACGGCTCCTGCGGAGGCGTTCTCAAGCCAGGCGATGTCCTTCTCGCCATCGACGGGCACACCATCGAAAGCAACGGCTCCATCGACATTGATGGAGAGCAGATGGAAATGGCAGAGGTCGTGGAACGGAAATTCGCCGGCGACAAACTCGCCCTCTCCATCTGGCGCGACGGCAAATCCCAATCACTCGAGATCACGCTCAAGAATACGGACCACTATCAAATGTCCGCCAACAAGTACGAGCAGCGCCCGCAGTATGTGATCTTTGCCGGCCTCGTTTTCCAGCCCATGGATTCCCCGCTCATGGCGGCTCATTCAACGAACAATCTGCGCACGCGTTATTATTATCAGTATTTCTCGACGGACGCTCTCTACAAGGAGCGCCCTCAGCCGGTCCTCTTCACCAGTGTGCTGCCGGACAGCATCAATACCTATTCACGCGAATTCACCGGTCAGATCGTCGATGAGATCAACGGAGTGAAAATCATGCGGCTCAAGGATGTGGCCGATGCCCTGGCGAAGGACTCTGCAGACGGATTCATCACCGTAAAACTGCTCGGCGAAGGCCGGCCCATCGTCCTCGACAAGAAGGACGCCGCCGCGGCCCAAAAACGCATCCTCGAAAAATACAATGTGGAGGAAGCCGCCTACATCGAGTGAACCGCAACACGCTTCCCAAATCTGACTTTTCCCGCCTCATGTCCTTTCGTCATCTTTTCTTCGCCGCCCTCACGGGGGTCCTTTTCCTTCAACCGGTTTCCGCTCAGGAGACCGTCCCCGCTCCGGACAAGTCCATGGTGCGGGTGAATATCACGAGTCAGGGTTACAATTTCGGCCTGCCGTGGCAGAAGCAGAATCCCGGCACCCGCCGCGGGCTCGGCGCGCTGCTTCCTGGCAACCGGGTGCTCGTCACTGCCGAACTCGCGCAGGATGCGACCTACGTCGAACTGGAGATCGCCTCCTCCGGCCGCAAGCTGGTCTCCAAAGTGGAGGCCGTGGACTATGAAATCAATCTCGCGACCATCGTGCCCGCCGCCGAACCCGGCGACTTCTTCAAAGGCATGCAGCCGCTGCAGATCGATTCCAAACTGAAGCCGAAGGCGACGATCGGCGTTTGGCAGTTTGAAAACAACGGCGAGCCGGTCACTTCCACCATGGAACTCAACCGCGTGGATATCGGCGGCTACTTCCTCGAAGACCAGTTCTTCCTCATCTTCCAGGCCAATGGAGCGGTGCAGTACCGCGCCGGCACTTTCACCCTGCCGGTGGTTCACGACGGCAAGCTGGCGGGCATGCTCATTCGCTACAACTCACGCGATCAGGTGGCGGATATCATCCCCCCTCAAATGATCGACCGCTTCCTGGCCGATGTCGCCAAGACCCCTTATGAAGGCGTACCCAACTTCGGAGCCAAAACCAGCCAGACGCTCGACCCGCAGCTTCGCAAGTTTCTGAAACTCGATGGCATCGACGGCGGCATTCTTGTGACCGGCGTCACCCCCGGATTCTCGGCGGAACTGGCGGGCGTGAAGGAGGGCGACGTGCTGCTGGAGATCAACGGCAACAAGCTCGACAGCCGCGGCTACTACAACGATAAGGACCTGGGTCTGCTCGCCAGCAGCCATCTCCTGCGCGGAGCGGCGCGAGTGGGCGATGTGGAAAAGCTCAAGGTTTTCCGCGACGGAAAGGCCATCGATATCGACTGCAAGATGCTCCGCCGGAATCCCTCGGATTATCTCGTCGACCCCTACATGTTCGACCGCGGTCCCCGCTATCTCATTCTCGGAGGACTCCTTTTTCAGGAGCTGACGCTGAACTATCTCCAACTCGCCGGCCGGGAATGGCGTGACCGCGCCCCCTTCCGCCTGCTCTACGCGCAAACCAATCAGGAGGAACTGATGAAGCAGGGGCGCAAGAAGCTCGTCTTCCTCAGCGGCGTGCTCCCGTCGCCCGGCACCATCGGATACGAGCGCCTGCGGCAGTTGATCGTGACCAAAGTGAACGACAAGCCGATCAACGACATCAAGGATCTCGCCGAGGCCCTGAAGACTCCTATCGAAGGCATCCACAAGATCGAGTTCAACGACACGCCCCGTTTGATCCACATGGATGCGGCCCAGGCGGAGCAGGACAACAAGGAGTTCCTGCCGGGCCGTTACCGCATCAACAAGATGCAGCGGCTGGAGTAGGCGTGGAGGAGTCCCGTGGAATGACCGGCTTCACGATACGCCCGGCGCGCCCGGGCGACGAGGCGGCGATTCATGCCGCGCACATGCGTTCCATTCGCGAAATCTGCGTCCACGATCACGGCGCGGACGAAGTGCGCGGCTGGGGACACCGTCCTCTGGGCAATCGCTGGGTGGATGCCATCCAAAACTGGCATGTATGGGTGGTGGAGTCGGACGGGGAAATTTGGGGACATGGCTGCCTCCGTATTTTCGATGATGCCATCAAAGACGAACCTCTCGCCCACATTCACGGACTCTATTTGACCCCCGAGTGCCTTGGTAAAGGCCTCGGACGGAAATTGTTCACCCTCATGCTCGAAGCGGCAAAACGGGCCGGGGTGAAGCGCATCACGCTGGAATCCACATTGACCGCTCATGGCTTTTACGCCCGGCTCGGCTTTGTCGATACAGGACCTCTATCCGTTCAGGATTTTGGAGGTTACCCGGTGCGATATTACCCCATGGTGCTTGAGTTGCTCTGAGTCTTCAAATCTGCAGGCTACCGGAGGGCACGTTGTAAAAGGAATCGGCCCCTTCCTCCCGCTTTGCCATTTCCCAAACCATGGGTAAACTCAGCGCCATGTTGACACGGCGCACACTTCTCACCATGGCCGCGGCAGGGCTCGTGATGCCCCGCACGGGATTCGCAGGCATCGACCACCTGCCGCTGAGCACGGCATTCAAAGGCCCCGAGCGGTTTAACGCGATCGTCAGCAAGGCCATCGCCGGAAACTGGCGCGCGCTGCCGATCGGAGCGCGCATGGGGAAGATCGCCCGGGAATTCCAGGGCGTGCCTTATGTCGGCTTTACCCTGGAGATCGATGACCGGATCGAGTGCCCCTCCGTAAACTGTAACGGGCTGGACTGCTGGACGTTTTTCGAAACCGTGCTGGGCATGGCGCGCATGCTGGAGCGCCCGCGGGCCACTTACATCCCGCAGCACCTGCTGGCGGAGATTCAGTGGACGCGCTACCGGGCCGGGAGATGCTCCGGCAACTACCTCGAGCGTCTCCACTTTCTCAACGAGTGGTTTGTGGACAACGGCGCCCGCGGCACGGTGCGGGATATCACCCGCGCTCTCGGCGGAGCGGAGCGACTGGTCGGACGTCAGAGCACGGAAATGACCACTCTTTGGAAGAGCTACCGCTACCTGCGCAACAACCCTGCTCTCGTGCCGCAGATGGCGAAAATCGAGGCCACCGTTAGCGCCCTGCCGGTGTATTACATTCCGAAGTCCAAAGTGGCCGCAATCGAAAGCAAACTGGCTGAGGGGGACATCGCCGGGATTGTGACCAAGTATCAGGGCGGCGTGTGCAGTCACGTGGGACTCATCGTACGCGACTCTGAAGGACGCGCCGTTTTCCTTCACGCCTCCAAGAACTTCAAGAAGGTGACTCCCCAGGGGACGATCTCCTCCTATCTCAACACCTACAGCAGCAACGCGGGGCTCATCGTCGCGCGCCCGCTGCCCGTCGCCAGTGAAGTGCGGGATACGGC
>DATAIE010000272.1:0-4166 GCA_036262875.1 Verrucomicrobiales bacterium | reverse complement strand
TTCATCGTGAACAGGCCGGTCTGGTAGCTGTCACTGTTGGCCTCGCGAAGCGCGAGGGTGCCGGTGGTGGCGGTCTCAAAGCTGAGCTGGGAGCCAAGGCACGGTCCGGTTTCCGAATCGACGAAGTCCACCAGCGCAGTGTTGGCGGAGTTTTTGTAGTAGGAATAGGTGCCGTGGCTGTCCACGACGCTGCCGGAAAGCGCCTTCAGCGTGTAGGTATTTCCCGTGACGGCAGGCTCCAGCCGGTAGGAACCTGAGGACGAAAACGGGCTGATCCCGCTGGTGATATTGACCGTGATTTTCGCCCCGCTCACCGAACCAGGAGAAGGCCCGGAAAACAGATAAAACGTGCCCGACTGGGATCCGCCATACCATTCACTGTAGAGGCTGAACGTGCCGGTGGTCGGCGTGGTAAAATTACACGTGGCAATCACCGGCCCCGCCACCGTGCTGTTGAGTGACAGGCGGGCGGTGTTCGCAGCGGTCTTGCTGTAGGTATGCGTGCCCTCGCTGGGGAGGGTTTCGCCGGAGACCGGCACGATCGCAAAAGCGTCATCCGTCATCGAGGGCAGAAACCGGAATGCGCCGCTGGAGGCAAAAGGATAGGAGCCGCCGGAAATCGCCAGATGAATCGTTCGTCCGCCGAGACTCGCCGGTGCCTTATCCGGCTCCCTCACAGTAAGAGCCGCGGCATTGCTGGGCACACTGCCCGCGTCGTTGCTCACCACGACGGAGTAGCTGCCGGCATCCGTATACTGGGTAACCGGGATCGTGTAAGTGGGGCCGGTCGCACCACCGATGGGGTCATTTCCTTTTTTCCATTGGTAGGTAACCGCAGTACCTGTGGCCGTCACACTGAAGGACGCAGACTGTCCCTGCACGACGGAAACAGCCACCGGCTGACTGGTGATGTTCACCGGATTGTAAACCGGTGCCGTGCCGGTGGCGGAAACCGTGCAGGCCGCATCTGCACTGTCGGTGAAGACGATCATCTTCGGACTCTGGCTGACCGGATAGGGACCGAATGATTTCACCACTCCATAGGCTCCGGTCTGCGCGCCGTCACTGGCCACCGCATTCGCATTCCACGCCGCACTGGCATTCGTCTGACTCACCGTAACACCGAACGTAAACGTATCGTCCGCCAGACCCGGGCCGTTCTGCTGACGGGCCACCGAAGACACCTGAGCACTCAACGAACAGGGATACTCGATAAACCGGATTCTCACGTCGTCGATCGCCTGAAATCCGTCGGTGCCCGCCTCGTTCGTATCCGTCCACTTAAGCATGCAATAGTGACCCGCAGGAATTACAGGAATGACCGCAGTGGCATCGAACGTGATGGTCGACCGGAAAGCAGTGGCGTTCCCGTCGAGGGCCGTGAACGGCGTGCCCGCCACGGAAGTCCAGTTGGCGGCGGCTCCGAGTGCCGTATACCCTTCTCCGGGATCAGGAGTTGCACTCGTCCCTCCGGAAAGGAGGCTGGTCACCGGAGTGGCCGAGATCTGATAGAAGAGCGTGTATTTTTCAGGATTGCTGAGCGTATTGCCGCGCCACAATTCACCCGCATACGAAACCTCAGACAGTTTCACCGGCGTCGTCCCGGTATTCTGAAAAAGAACGCCGACGGCCGCATTCGCCATCAACCCCACGCCGGTGACCGCCGAGCCGAGAGCACGGTCGGATGCGCCCGAGGCACCGAGATTCAGGACGCCGGAGGTCTCCACCGAGCCGTCGGACGCTTTGATAGTGCCCACCGGAGTGACTCCGTTGAAAATCTGGGCATACCAGCCGGGAAGCGGGAAATTGTCCGTCCAGGGGGCGTTGACCGTTCCGAGGCTGTTGAAGTTCTCCGTATAAGTTTGAGTTCCCTGAATCCGGATCGCCTGGACGAGGATCGGGGAAACGGCTTCCACCATTCCGCGGGCTCCATTGTGGTGTCCGGACATCGTTCGGCCCCGGCCTCTGATGAGACCGGCTTGTGGAAGAGACGCGCCCGTATACAGCCAGCCGCCCTGGATGCGCGTTCCGGCACCGAGCGGGCTCCAGTTCGTCCCGGCATTTGTCGAGAGATCAAAGGTCACCTGTTCCAGTTCCGGGCATGCCCCTCCCCGTTCCCACTTGATCTGGGTATTTCCTGGATTGCTCAGCCGCTGAGTGGCGGAATCGTTGGCGCAGCGGCTGAGGTAGTAGCCGTTTGAGAACAGCACCTTTCCATCGGCCTGCAGTGAAACCGAAATGATATTGCCCGGATCCGCAGGACCATTGTTGAATGTGAACGTGCCGTCGACATTTCCATCAGGCAGAACCCTCGCGATTCGTTTGCTCGCCAGCCCGCCCACTGTGTCGAACGTGCCGCTGATGAGAATCCTCCCGTCCGCCTGAAGCGTGAGACTATTGACACCGTCGCCGCCCGCATTCGGATTGAAGTTCAGGTTGTCCAGAGTCCCGTTCGGCAACAGCCGGGCGAGATTGGGACGGGACTGTCCGTTCACCGAACCGGGTGCCCCGAGAAGAATCCCGCCGTCCGGTTGCAGTGCACAGGACATCATGACTCCTCCGGTACCCGTGCCCGCATTGAACGTCGCAGTGCTTTCCACGCTGCCGTCCGCGTTCAACCGGGCGATATTTTTGCGGGCCAGATCGTTCACCTTGTCGAACGCACCGGCGATGAAAATCCTGCCGTCCGGCTGCAGCAGCACGCAATAGACGACGCCCGGGCTCGCGTTCGCGCCAACGCCGGTGCCCGGGTTGAACGTCGCAGTACTCTCCACAGCCCCGTCCGGAAGCAGCCGGGCGATGCGGTTGCGCGGCAGACCGTTGATGGCCGTAAAATTCCCGCCGAGCAGAATCTTCCCGTCCGGCTGGACTGCGACGGCATTGATCTGCCCGTCGGCCCCCGCACCCGGATTGAAGGTCAGCGTGCTCTCCAGCGATCCGTCCGGATTCAATCGAGCAATCCGGTTCCGGGACTGTCCATTGACGACGGTAAAGTCTCCCGTGATCAGTATTTTCCCGTCGTTCTGAACCACTACATTCTGAACGCCCCCGATACCGCCGCTAATGCCGGACCCCAAATTGAAAGTAGCCATGCTTTCCAGGCTCCCGTCCGCATTCAGCCGGGCGAGCCGCGGGCGCGTGACTCCACCGAGCGTGGTGAAGGTGCCAAAGACAAGGATCTTCCCGTCGGGCTGCACTGCTGTGCCCATGATGACGCCATTGCTGTCGATTCTGAAGCCGGTCTCCACCGTGCCGGGCGTTTGCGCCTTCACCAGGCAGGTGAGAAACGCGTAGAGGATGATTCCCGCTTTGCGAAAAGTACAAGCGGCAGCGCCGATGAAGGGACTCTTGGTCATCGTATGGATGGGACTCATGAATTCAGTTCGCGTGACGGCCCCTAAGGCAGGGTCAGCTCCGCGCTGAAAATCGAATTCGGGTCGCCCCGTTCGTCAATCGTCCGGCGAATCACATCCACGGTTCTGGTGACTTTCTTCGGCGGCAGAGCGGTGCCGTTGAAAGTGACTGTGACAGGTTCATCCAAATTCAGCATGGCGTCATTCAGACGAATGATCACGTGAGGGTTGTTCTTCGCCGTTACCGTAATGTTCTGTCCGTTGCGCTCCGCGACAATGTCCTGCCCCTCCTTCGCCTCGGCCTTTGGCACAGCGAGCCAGTAGAAGCGGTCGTGAATCCGGCTGGACTGGTGCCACACGACCTTGTCCGGCAGCGGATTGCGCGTGAATTTCTCCATCCACGGAATGGCCTCCTTGTCCTCCATGTTCATCCAGTGGGGACGGCCCTCGTGGAGTTTTGCGAGGTGCACATACCCCTTCGGATCGGCTTTTTGCAGTTCGTCGAGTTTTTGGCCCCACTCGGTCGCTTTTTTGTTGCGGTCGTAGGCTCCGTCGATCGCGCCCACATGAATGGTGAATCCGATGTTCCGGAGCCCCAGCGGCGAAGCGTTGTTGGGATGTCCCGCCATCATCGAGGCCGCAGCCAGACGGTCGGCCATCCGCGGCGCGAGTTGATAGACGCCATCACCGCCGGCGGAGTAGCCCATGATGTAAACCTTGTTGGGATCGACTCCCTCGAAGACGATCATATCCTGAATGAGCCGGTCGAAGAGTGCGTCGATATGCCCTTCGTGCCAGAGATTCCAACTATTC
>DATAIE010000271.1:0-5511 GCA_036262875.1 Verrucomicrobiales bacterium | reverse complement strand
ATTTCCGGGGTGTAAAGGTCATCCACTCCGTTGCCGGACGGGCCGTTCACGATCTCATCGGCCAGATGCTTGTCGCACCACGCCGTGTGCAGCCCTGCGGCTTTCGCGACTTCAAAGAGAGTATTCACGCGCAGATAGTCGTGAGGATAGACCACGGCTCCTCCTCTGGCGGGATCGTGCGGCAGCTTCGCGAGATCGAGTCCGCCGCCGCCGTCGATCGCAAGATTGTTGATGTCGAGAGAATCGTCCCAAAGGATCACCGCGCCGATGGGTCCCGAAGTGACGCCCGCCGGCCAGAGGGTGCGGTCATAGGAGGTGTCGAAGTACACGCCCGTGGAGGCCGGAGAGCCGCCGGTGAAAATGGCCAGTCCTCCAGGAAACGAGTCCGCCGGACGCGCCGTGGAGGTTTGGGTGTAGTGGTATCCATGACCGAGGAGCGCCGCCATGGCCGACGACGGATTCAACCGGGCGTAGCGCGCGAGATCAAAGGCGTGCATGCCGTCGATGCTCAGAATCAGAACGTGCGGCGTCGCGGCTGCTGCGGGTGCCACCGCGCCGGGCAGAGTCAGGGCAAGGGCCGTGGCGGCACTGCGGCGAATCAAGGGTCGGACAGGTATTCTCATGGAATGGGCTTTGGGAGGAGGATGGGAATTGGCGGGTCGCTTCAGCCCCTCTGGTTGCGCGACGGCCTTTGAGGCTGTGTATCCATTTTTCATTTCACCGGATTTGAGCGGAACAATCAAGGCAATCCCCGTTCTTAACAAAAAGCTTAACCCCTGAAAGGTCTTGTCCCGGGGATTGCACGATAAGGATAACGGGACTGTTAGTCTTCATGCCCGCGGCGGCTTTGGAAGGCCGGCCATCCGCCCTTGCATGGAGGGATGCCGGGCGGTCCGATGGAGACTGTGGCAAAGAAAATACACCGGATTCTGGCGGAGGCCTGCGTGCAGACGCTGGAGTCCATCCTCCGTGACGGAATGGTGGCGGACCGGGCTGTGGCGCGGGCGCTGGGAACGCATCCCAAATGGGGTGCCCGGGACCGTGCGTTCGTCGCGGAGACGGTATATGAAGTCGTGCGCTGGCGGCGCCGTCTGGCGCACGTGGCGGGGGCAGAGGACATTCAGGCGCTGGCCGGAATGCAGTGGAGCCTCTCCGGTTATCCGCGGCCGGACTGGGCCTCCTGGCCGGAAATTCCGGAGCAGGTCCGGGAAGAGCGGTCGAAGTCGCTGGAGACAGCACCGCTGGCGGTGAGGGCATCCATCAGCGATGAACTGGACGCTTTCGGAAGGGATCAGTTAGGGGGCGGATGGGAGGAGGAACTGGCCGCGTTGAATCAGCCGGCTCCCGTTTTTCTGCGGGTCAATCCTTCGAGGTGCAGTCTTAAGGCTCTTGCGGCGGAACTGGCGGAGCAGGGTCTCGCCGTGACTGAAGTGGCCGGCGCGCCGCTGGCTCTCCGCATCGAAGACGGACGGACGGTTCCCGCGAGACTGAAGGAAAGCGGGAGATTCGAGATTCAGGACGCGGGCTCCCAGCAGGTGGCCTCGTTTGTTCAGGCCGAACCCGGTCAGCGGATCGTGGATGCCTGTGCCGGGGCAGGGGGCAAGACGCTGCACCTTGCGGCGCTCATGAATGGCAAGGGGGACCTGCATGCCCTCGACGTGCAGGAGGCGAAACTCGCCTCGCTGCAAATGCGCGCGGCCCGGGCGGGCGTGAAAGTCCGGACTGCCTGTGTGTCTCCGGAGGTTCTCGCGAAACTGAAGGGAACAGCAGACCGCGTGCTGGTCGATGCCCCCTGCTCAGGCAGCGGAACGCTGCGGCGGCAGCCGGACCTCAAATACAAAATCACTGCCGGGTCCGTAGAGCGCGCTCAGGAAGTCCAGCGGGAGGTGCTGCTGAAATACTCCGCAATGGTGCGCCCCGGCGGGAAACTCATTTACGCCACGTGTTCCATTTTTCCCGGAGAGAACGAAAGGCAGGCGGCGTGGTTCACGGATCAGAATGGGTTCACGCTGGAGGAGGAGCGCCGGATTTCACCGGCGGCTTCAGGGTGGGATGGATTTTACATGGCCCGCTGGCGGAAGACCCCGTGAGCGGTTGTAACAGATTCGTTAATTGCTGCAAACACCGTCATTGACACCTTCGCCTTTCGAATGGGAGCGTCCAGGCTTCCGAAATCGCCCCTCTAAAGCGCCGCGAGGTGTTTCCTTCGCCCGTGCGGTTCTGTCCCTCCTCAGCCGACTGCCGAATTTTTCAGCCAATGACCTCAGACCAGGATTCCCCCCGAACGTCCAAGCTCTTCCCCGCCGGTTTCCGGTTCCCCCTTTTCATCGCCGCCGCCTCCTTCCTTTCATGGACGCTGCTGCGGGTCGTGCTGTGGCTCAATTTCAAACCGGCGGAAACCTCATTTGGCGACGCTCTGAAGACCTTCGCCGCCGGCCTGCACATTGATGCAGCGATGGCGCTGATGGCCCCGGCGATCCTCATCGGGTTTTCAGCGTTTTTCACCACACTCGTGTTTGTGATTCTCTGGCCCGTCAAACTGGCGGTGCCAAAACTCAAATCCTTTCCACTGTGGAGAGTCCTGTTCCGCTTCGCCGTTACGGTGGGCTGCATGATCGGCGTTTTCCTTTTGTTGAGCGAGTGGTACTTCTTTGACGAATTTCAGTCCCGTTTCAATACGGTGGCCATCGACTATCTGCTCTACACGCACGAGGTCTTTACTAATATTTGGGAAAGCTATCCCGTTCCTGCGATTATCGCCGCCTGTTCCATTGGCGGAGGGCTCCTCAGCTGGATCGCTTTCCGGAAGTTCGCTCCCGTTTGGCAGGGAACACCGCTGGTGAACAAGCTGGGACTCGTGGTCGTTTGGATGATCGTCACGTCGGCGGCCTTCATTTCCGTCAGACCCGCTGAGACCTCCTTTTCCGTGCAGCGTGAAGTGAACGAACTGGCCAACAACGGCTGGGCCTCGGCGATCCGTGCGTGGAGGACCCGCGACCTTCCGTTTACGGCTTTTTATGTTTCGATGCCCCGGGATGAAGCCTTCCGCAGAGTGCGTCCGCTCCTGATGGAGCCGGGAGTGACCTTTGTCGGTCCGGAGGTGCCCGATGCGCCCAAGCCTGACGCAGAGGGAAAGATTGACGAAAAGGCGGATGCCGTCTGGCTCGATGCCGCCCGCCTCTCGCTGACACGAAAGATCCCCGGGAATCCTGACAACCCGAAACGCAATGTCTGCGTCCTCCTGGAGGAAAGTCTCGGCTCTGAGTTTTGGGGCTCGCTGGGCCGGAAGGATAAAAACGGGAATCCGCACACCCTTACGCCCGAGATGGACCGCCTCGCCGCGGAGGAGGGCATGCTCTTCACGAAAATTCTCGCGGATGGAAACCGGACCATCCGCGGCTTTGAGGCCGTTTTTTCCAGTTTTCCGCCTCTTCCTGGCGACAGCATCCTCGCCCGCGACAAAACGGACAACGTGGAAACACTCGCCCGGGTTCTGAAGCGGGACGGCTATCAGTCACTCTTTCTTTACGGCGGCCGCGGTTCCTTCGACCACATCGCCAGCTACACACTGCCCAACGGGTGGGACCGCCTCATCCAGCAGCAAATGCTGCCTTCGTGGCTGCCCTCCTGGCTTGGCGGAGGCAAACCCGCGGAGGACGAAGAGGTATTCATCGACCCGGTCCATACCACTGCCTGGGGCGTCAGCGATGAAGACCTTTTCCACCGGGGAATCAAGGAGATGCGCAAGCTGCACGATACCGGGAAGCCGTTTCTCGTTTCGTTCATGACGGTTTCCAATCACAAGCCCTACTCCTATCCCAAAGGCCGGATTCCCGAGGATCCGGATGCCAGACTCCGCGATCACGCGGTGAAGTATGCGGACTGGGCGCTGGGGGATTTCTTCCGCCTCGCAAAAGCGGAGCCGTTCTGGAAGGACACGATCTTCATCGTCGTCGGCGACCACGGTGCCCGCGTCTATGGGAGCCAGACGATCCCGCTGCAAAGCTACCGTGTGCCGTTCCTGGTGGCCGGCCCCTGCGTGGTCGACAAGCCGCAGCGTATCGATACGCCGGGATGCCAGTTGGACGTGACGCCCACCATTCTCGGGCTCATTGGGCGTCCCTACACCTCCCTGTTCTTCGGTCACAACCTCCTGCTCCCCGGTGCCACGGAGCGGAACAAGAGCGTCATGCACCACAATCGCTCCATCGCGATCTACCGTGACAGCCGGCAGGTGGTGTTCGGCCTGAACAAGTCCCTCGAATACTGGCACGGGGACGCCGACGAAGGGAAAATGGTCCGGGTTTCCCGGGACGCGGATTTCGACGTGCTGCAGAAAGACGGCACCGCGATGTTCGTGTGCGCGGACGCCCTTTATACGAGTTACCGGTATATCCTCGCGCAGTAGTGTGCGCGGAGGGCGGAATTTGAAAGGAAAGTGAAAGCCGCGCTCTGTGGCGCTTTCACTTTTACTTTCCGCTTTCACCCCTACAGTCCGCCCCACTTATGCCCGTTGACTCCGACGAACTGAAGACCCGCATCGCCGACGCCTCCTCGTGGGTGCCCCTTGTCCGCACTGAACTCCACCGCGTCCTTGTCGGTCAGGAAAGTCTGGTGGACCGTGTTTTTGTGGCCCTCCTTACGAACGGCCACATCCTTCTGGAAGGGGTCCCTGGTCTCGCCAAAACCCTCATCGTCAAGGCCCTCGCCGGAACGATGAGCGTTTCGTTCAAGCGCTTCCAGTTCACCCCGGACCTGCTTCCCGCCGACCTTCTCGGCACACTCATCTACAGCCCTGGGGACGGTTCATTCAAACCCAAGCTCGGCCCCATTTTCGCCAACCTCATCCTTGCCGACGAAATCAACCGTTCGCCCGCCAAGGTGCAGTCCGCTCTTCTTGAGGCCATGCAGGAGCGCCAGGTTACCATCGGTGACACCACCTATAAACTGCCGGACCCTTTCATGGTCATGGCGACGCAGAACCCCATCGACCAGGAGGGCACCTATCAACTTCCCGAGGCGCAGCTCGACCGGTTCCTGCTCAAGGTTCGCGTGGATTACCCCACCAAACTGGAGGAGCGCCAGATTCTCGACCGCATGAGCACCAGCTCACCCATGGTGGACACCACTCAGGTGATCGATGCCCAGCGGGTCATCGAAGGCCGGAAACTGGTGAACGAAATCATGATCGCTGATCCGGTGAAGGACTACATCGTGGAAATCGTGCATACGAGCCGCAATGCGGCGGAGCTGCTGCCCGAGGTGAAAAACCTCATTCGCTGCGGAGCCAGCCCGCGGGGCACGATCAATCTTGCGCTCGCGAGCCGCGCCCTGGCCTTCCTCGCCGGGCGTTCCTATGTGACGCCGCAGGATGTCAAAGACCTTGCGCTGGATGTCCTCCGCCACCGGATCCTCGTCACCTACGAGGCCGAAGCAGAGGGTGTGACCAGTGAACAAATCATCAGTCTCATTCTGAACAAGGTCCCGGTGCCCTGAGATCGTCTTCTCTGC